>PKTO01000336.1 GCA_002869095.1 Clostridiales bacterium | reverse complement strand
TCTGGCCGATATTGTAATACATGATTTCAAAAGGAAATATTTTGAATCCAACATGAGCCATCACGAAAATCAGCGCCGACAATATTCCTGCGTAATGAATCCTGACTTTTCCAATGTAAAAAAACCCATTCCAAGCTTTCAAGAGAATCCCCATTACGAGAGCCCGGAATAGTATTTCTTCCGAAAGACCGGGCATTGTCATCCTGAACACGATCAATTGCCACAAACTTGTCGTTTCGGGGTTGTAGTCAAGGGCGGGGGGCCATCCCATAAGGTAAAGATAAACCGTTTTTCCGATTGTAAAAAATACAATGAACCCAAAAAAGAAGCGCAAAACTATTTCTTTATTCAGTTCTTTCTTTTCATTGTTAAAACCCCAGTCGTAAAAAGTCTTATCCCATATCGGTAAAGCCATGAATAAAACAGCCAACAGCATCTGGACCACATGGTGGACAACATCCCAATAGAATCCGAACTGGGGATATCCAAAAATTGCCATACCCCTGTCCGCCGCTTTCCAACCCATTTCCGGTAAAATGCGGGCCGTCAATATCGCTGCAAACAAAGCAGCCACCTTCATAATTATATTGTTCCTATTTCCATTTATGGTATCGATAACCGCAACACCTCAGCAATAATACGATCATTTCCAATTTAATTTTACAGCTCATTTAAGAACTGTTCAACCAAAAATCAAACAGCCCCAGCCACGCACTATATGTGCATGGGCGAGGCTGTCCAAAAATTGCCCTTGTCAGTCGAACTTGTTACTCTCACAAAATTTTCAGTGAAAGCCGGAATTCAGTTCTCTTTCAAAGTGGTTTGCCTTATTCCGCGTAGTCGGCATATACTTTTACAGGTTTCCAGTCCTTGCCTATGAAATGTATTACCCTTTCAGAAAGCGCTCCTGTAGGACAGACGTTTACACATGCCATGCAAGCCGCACATGCGCTTTGGTCCATCTGCACATTGAGTCCTGCCGCAACCATTGTATCGGATCCCCTGTTTACGAATCCTATGTTGCATTGCCCTGCTATTTCTTCGCAAGCCCTTACGCATCTGCCGCAAAGTATGCATTTGTTGGCGTCATATTCTATTACAGGACTCGAAACGTCGACTGTGATGGGTTCGCTTGTGTTCTCGTATCTGCTCGACTCGATACCGAATTTCCTCATAAGCTTCTGGAGCTCGCAACTGAACATAGGATTCGGTATTCCCTTCGAGCAAGTAAGGCAATTGTGGTTTCTCGAAGCAAGCACAAGTTCGAGAATGATTCTACGGTAATGATTGAGTTCCTCGTCTTCCGTGACAACTTCCATGCCATCCGATACAGGAGTGCAGCATGCGGGTTGAAGATCTCTCGCGCCCTTGATTTTAACCAGGCACATTCTGCATACTCCGGCTCCGGTCAATTCCTCGTCAAAGCAAAGGTGGGGAATTTCTATTCCGTTTTCTTCACATACCGTCAACAGATTGCGGCCTTTTTCGGCTGTCAGTTCTTCGCCGTTGACGGTAAAATTGGCATATTCCCTTTCCATTTCAGGTGCGTCGAACTCATCGAAGAAGTCTTCGAACAAACCCAATTCCTCTGCGACTTCAAAGAGTTCATAACCCTCAACACTCGCTTCCATAGGCACATTTTCAAACGGATTGGTCAATACCACGCCCCTGTCCATTGTGAAATTGCCGGTTCCTAGCGTCTTTGCTATTCGAATCACTTTTTTGTCGCTGAATACATGCTCTATCCCTTTAAGCCCGTTTTCACAAATCAAAGGGATGATTACTGTAGCTTCGTCATACATGTCTTTTTTCTTGATGTCTTTCCTGTGTTTTTCGACAAGATTCAATGTGCAACCTATGCTTATCAAGTCTTTGCCAATCACGTTGTAGCCGTCGGCCTTTAGCATGTTTTCAAGTGTCTCCATCTTCGAAGTTCCGCCGACTCCGCACGCAACTATGCAGCTGCTGCAGCTGTTTATGACTATTTTATCATCCTTGCTCAATTGTTTTTTCAAATCGTCGTAGCTAATAGAACGAAGTGATATGATCATTTCGCCACCCCCGTTACTTCCGCCATTTCCATAATCGGCAGAGTGTTGTCATTTTCGTTTCTTTCGCCAACAAAGGCCTTGAATTCTCTTCCTGTTTCATTGTCGCTGCCCTTGTAAGGCATAGTTACCTTTAAAACATTCTTGTCTGTATCGGCAACCATCAATCCTACATCTTTGATTGTACTTACAACCTTGTATTCGGGATAAGATCTTTCAAGGTTTGCAGAGCCCGCTTCACATGCAAGGGAAAGAATTGTATTTACATCTCTGCCCATTTTGGCCAAGAAAATTTTAGGAGTACAAGCAGTGGGCACCATGAATCCGTCTTTCACATTGTAGCCGTCGCTCATAAGTTTCATGGCAAGCTCTTTCATTCTTTCCTGCCCTCCTGAACCTGCAACCCTAACGCATGTCTCACAGCCAATTATTGTAATGACATCATTGTCTTTGTCAATGTTTTTTCTAATATCTTCATATTCCAAAGCTTTTGTAAATATCATGATTACACCCCTCTAATTGTTTTTCGATACCGCTTCTTCATATTCGCTTCTGAAGTAACGCAGAGTACTCAGCACAGGATTCGCAGACGTCTTTCCAAGAGCGCAAAGTGCCGTCTTTTGGATTACACTGGCCAATTCCTCGAGTTTTGGAATATCAGATGCATCTCCGCGACCGGATTCAATTTTATTCAAAATGTTAAGTATCTGTTTTGTGCCTTCACGACCGGGTATGCATTTTCCGCACGATTCCTCAGTACAAAATTCCATGAAGAATTTAGCAATATCGACGGCGCTTTTGTCGTCAGTTATTACAATCATTCCGCCCGAACCCATTATCGATCCATACTCCTGCAATGTCTCGTAGTCTACGGGCACATCGATATGAGCCAATGGTATGCAGCCGCCCGAAGGTCCTCCGAGTTGAGCCGCCTTGAACCGTTTGCCTTCCACGACTCCTCCGCCGATATCATTTACAATCGTGCTGAGCGCAGTTCCGATTGGAACTTCGACGCAGCCTACGTTGTTGATGTCTCCAGTAATTGAGAACACTTTTGTCCCCTTGCTTTTTTCTGTTCCGATGCCTGCGTACCACTCGCTGCCTTTATAAATTATTTGAGGAATGTTTGCAAGTGTCTCTACATTGTTGAGTACTGTGGGTTTTTCCCAAAGTCCAGCATGTGCAGGAAAGGGCGGCTTGGGTCTTGGATTTCCCCTGAGTCCTTCAATGGATCTCATTAGGGCCGTTTCTTCACCGCAAACGAATGCTCCTGCGCCTTCGTAAACCTCTATGTCGAAATCGAATCCTGTTCCAAGTATGTTTTCTCCGAGCAATCCGTATGCTCTGGCTTTCTTGATTGCTTTGTTGAGTGTTTCAACTGCGAGGGGATATTCCGCTCTGCAATAGATATAGCCCATGTGAGCCCCTATCGCCTTTGAAGCTATTATCATTCCCTCTATGACGCTGTGAGGATCACTCTCGAGGACACTCCTGTCCATGAAAGCTCCAGGGTCTCCCTCGTCTGCATTGCACAGCATATATTTCATTCCGTCGGGCTCTTGCGCGGCAAATTTCCACTTCAAGCCGGTTGGGAAGCCAGCTCCTCCGCGGCCTCTAATTCCAGAATCCAATACAACTTTAATGATCTCAGCCGAATCCATAGACGTCAAAACCTTGATTGCTCCCTGGTATCCGTCTCTTCCTATGTAGTGGTCAATATTGTTTGGATCTATGAGCCCTCGGTTTTTCATTACCCTTTGTTCCTGGACAGCGAAAAACGGAACTTCTTCTATCCCCGGTATGCTTGAATCAACAACTGCTTCGCCTTCGATTATGCCGTTGTTTTCCATTCTTTCTTTCAATTGGGTTTCCATGCCTCTTAAGAACGCATATTCTGTGACTATTTCCCCACCCATTACATGGCTTGCAAATATTTCTTTGGCTTTTTCATCATTTATATATTCATACATTATTGGTTCCTGCCCAGGAAGCGCAACTGTTATAAGCGGCTCCTTCGAACAGATTCCTGCGCATCCAGTAGTAATTATCTTTGCGCCTTTGAACTTGTTTTCTTTGATTTCTTTCCTCAAAGTGGTCAATACGCTTGTGGCGCCCGACGCTATGCCACATGTTCCCATATGTACATATATTCGTATAAGCTTTTTGTCTTCAGCTTCCTTTTTGATAACATTATCTCTAATGCCGTTTATTTCGGCTATTGTCTTGCCCATTATACTCACTCCCTATGACTGAATTGTTTTATTCGTATTGGCTAAGAATCCCATCGATGCTGTCAAGCGTAACTTTCCCGTAAACCTTGCCGTCGACAAGTATGATAGGCGCTAAGCCGCATGCCCCAAAGCATCTTGCTTTCTCATAGGTGAATCTTCCGTCCTCTGTGCTCTCTCCAAACTTTACGCCAAGGTCTTTCTCGATTTTATCGGCGATTTCTTTTCCGCCTTTGACATAGCATGCAGTTCCCATGCATACCTGAATTCTATGTCTCGCCTTCTGATTCATTGAGAAAAATGAATAAAAAGTGACTACACCATAAATTTTATTCGGCGCAATATCGGCTTTTACTGAAATCCTTTCCTGTACGCATTCCGGTATGTATCCCAACAATTCCTGTGTTTCTTCCAGCATTGGAATCAAACTGCCTGGTTTGTCTTTATGCGCATCGATAATTTCATCCAATGCGCTTATCTGTTCGTCTGTAAAAAAATTCGTAATTGTGTGAATCACTTGCATTACCTCCTATAAAGTTATGTGGCAATAACTGTTCGAGTATTTTTATGCCTGCTCTTTATCATTCAAACAGGCTTGCTACATCTGCGAATATTTGCTTCTCTTCGCAATTGATGGTGGCGGATCTTATCGCTTTCAACATTTCCTTCTTTTGGAATTTGACGCCGGTCAATATGTCGGCCAACTTATCCACAAAAGATGTATTCATGGAATCTGTGTAAACCTTGACATTTTTTATGCATCCGTCTACAAAATTCAAACCTATCTGCAATTCGCCCCAATTGAAGCGATTGTCGTAATAAGCGTCAAATGACGGACTTTCGGCATATAGCCATTCCCAAGAAGAATATTTTTCATACAGCACGCGTATCTCTTCATCCTTTATTGCCGCATCCGTGTATTCTGTATACGCAGAAACATTCCCGTATGTTTCTTGAAAACTCTTGAATACGCTTGTTTTCATGGACTTTATGTTTATTGAATCGTCTATCGCCTTAAGATTAACGACTCTTGATTTTACGGAATCGATACCTTTTGAAACAATTTTTTGTTTTGAAGGGTTTAGATTTTCAGAAAGTTTCGCTATGTCGGCATCCACAAGCAATGTGCCATGATGGTAAGATGAATCGTCTCCAAAATAGTATGCATTGCCCGAAAATTTTCTCCCGTTGATCAATATGTCGTTTCTTCCTGAAAATTCGGCATTCAGACCAAATGAGTTTACCGCATCGAGTATTACTCGCAGCTGCTTTTCCTGGTCATACAAATCTTTCCCCGTCACGAATGTAAAATTCAGATTTCCGGCATCATGAAATACAGCTCCGCCTCCGGACAACCTTCTGGCGAGCTTTATGCCGTTTTTCTGCATTTTTTCGATATTGCATTCTTTCCATGGATTCTGGTTGCTTCCGATGACAACAGTATCCATGTTCTGCCAAAGATACAGTATTACTTCGTTTGCTTTGACATGTTCGACAAGATATTCCTCAATGGCAAGATTCAGCCATGGATTGAAGCTTGTCGATTTTACGAATTTGCTATTCGGCTTTTTCAATTTCAAGAAGCTCGTCACCAACCTTGACTCGAGCGCCTTCTGTTACAGAAAAAGCTGTTATCGTTCCATTGATTTTTGATTTGATGATTGTGTTTCCTTTTGCAGATTCAACTTGCAGCAATTTTTCTCCTCTTTTAACCGTGTCGCCTACTGCCTTTGCAATTTTTCCAACTCTTCCCGTCTTAGCATTTTTCTCCATTTTATCGAGCATTACTTTTGTAGTCATATCTTGATCCTCCATTTAATTTTGATAAGTTTTTGTCAATTTACTTTAAAACGAACAAGAAGAAAGGAAATATGGTTATCTCCTTTCTTCTATAGGTATTTTCTTCTATGCGAAATCTTTTTCAAACTCGTCGAGAGATTCTTTAAGCATTGTAACACTGTAAGCCATTTAAGGTCCTCCGCCAAAAGCTACAGAAGTCATGGCCGCTTGAAGTATCTCTTCCCTTGTCGCGCCTGACTCAAGAGCCTTGTATGTATGGAATACTATGCAGTACAAGCATCTGTTGTAGCAAGCGATTCCTACGCTTATAAGCTCTTTTGTCTTTGTGCTTAAAATACCATCTTCATATGTAGTTCCGAGCAAGTTCATGAATCCTTCAACATTTCCTTGTGTCGCTTCGTAGCCGCCGAAAGTATCGAGCCCACCTACGAATTCTGCCAGCATTTCTCTTGGGTTTCCTGCCATCTTAATCCACTCCTTTTTTATTGTTCGTTATTTTGCCTACAATCTTATTTTACTCTTTGTATTTTATATATCAATATGAATAGAGCATATTTTTTAATTATTTGTTAATTAATAGTAGTTATCATTAATATTGACAATGGTTATCATAAATAATGATAACCATTGTCAATTTGTCGAATATTACTCTAATATTATGGATATTTTTCAACCGCTACAATAAATTAATGCTTGCCCTGGGATTTGCTAGTTATTTTTTTGTCTTTATTTATATGATTATCGTTATTGTATATTATTATTTATTTGAAAAAAGCGTCCCTTATCAACATAAGGACGCTTTTCTTGTACAGCTCTGTATTGTTTTCTTTGATTTTTTGCATCACTTCATAAATACTATTTCATCTCCATCGAGATAATGGAAATGGCCGGGAAAAAGTCCCTTGTATACATTTCCTTCTTTGTCGGTTGCACGGACCATGAAGACTATTTCGTTTTCCCTCCATGCAAAAGGCTCGGAAGAATCCTGCGATTCCAAGTAGTCGCTGCATGCCTTCCCATCGAGTGTATATGTTCCCGCAAACTGATATGTCTTGATTTCTCCTGATTGGCCGGAAAATTCCAGCGTTGCGGGAGTTTCATCTGTTATTTCTTCAATTTCTTTTGTTTCGTAGCCTGTTCCATTCATGAGATCTATCGTGCCCACCTTGACCGTCCCGGTGTATACATCCGCTTCTATGCTCTCAAATGCAATCTCCTTTGCTATTCCTGACAATTCCCTCATGACCTTGGGATGCACAGTTGATACATTTACATAGAAATTTATTTTTCCAATGTCCGGATCATGGCTGAACTTGGAACTTGGAATCATTCCGTCTATGTCTATCATCCTGTTGGCTATCCCATTTAAACTTAATCCTGTAAGTTCCACATTCCGGGAACCCTCTTCATCGGTTCCGACAAGCTCGAAAGTATAATTTTCATCCTCAAGTTCAAGCTGTGCTTCGTATGTCAAGCCTTCTCTTTCAGGCACTTCGATTCTTCTGCTATCCCCTTCGGACACTGCAATGATTGAAAGCTCTTCGCCATTCTTTTTTTCATTGAGTGTAAATGTCAGCTCCGCTTGAAAATTAGTGTAATTTTCATTTGATTCAGTAACCACTATTGACGATTCCCTAACCCATAGAGCTTGTTTCTTCATTTCATCGGCGGCCCTGTAGACGCTGTTGCTTATGTTGCTTATGTCTCTTGAAAGGTCATTATGCATGTTGCTTACTCTGTTTTTAAGCTGCTCGATTTCCGATGCGGTCCTGTAGTTCATGAATAGCGATAGAACCAGCAGAACCGCAATGAATATGTTTGCTTTTTTCATCCCAATACCCTCTCCCCTTTTATATTCTTCAATATGAATACATTATCACACAGGGTAATAAAACAGAAGCCCTTGTCAGTCAATATTTTCCTCTTTTGTCCTTTCGACTATAAGAAGATGCTTCACATATGAAGAAACGCCTATGGGGTTGTATTTCCTGCCCAGTTCAGGTATTATTGCTTCCACATGGCCTTCAAGCCTGTTCAAAAAATCTTCGAGGTCTTCCTTGTCGATGCCGTTCTCGCTGTCAAATTCATGCACTTTGTAATCAGACACATCAAGCCCTCCTTTGTCTCGAATCGATTAATTTCGTCGCTTTGCTTCGCATTATGCCCATAAGCAGTCTTTATCATGCATACTATAGATACCCCATGTTTTTATATGAAACCTTTTTGGTTTTATAATTAAAATATGGACGCATGCGCCAATCACACATGCATCCATATTCCAAACATCACTCATGGACTTGACTTTCTTTTTCTAAAATCTTCAAGCTTTTATAGTGCCTGTAGGCTACCAGCGCAAGAATCGCGCCGCCTCCCAAGTTTATGCACGAAATGAATGCATTTACGCCTGTCCCCACACTTGCGGCTATACTAAGATTGCCCAGCCCTACCACTATATTGGCCAATCCTACTGTCGCAATCATTTTTACGATTCGCCTGTGCTGGGATATGATTGAGGGATAATCGCTGTACAATTCGAAAGGCCCGTCTGCGACTTTTTTTCTGAGATAAACCCAACGGAACAATGTGTCGACAACCTCTATGTCCATTTCAGAAAGGAAATTGAGATAATCCCGTCCTTCCAAACTTTTGGGGGAAGCCTTGACCAGATCGATCTTGTAGCCATATTCACCAGGCATGCCATCCTCGAAGAGATACCTGAAAAACAGGCAATCGATTAAGTTGTAACCTTTTGCAGCCATTGCGTTAATCCATTCCTCTTCTTTTTTGTAATACAGAAAGAACTTATAATCTTTCAGTTTCATCGATGCCACCCCCTGTGATGCTCCGCCCGCAGCGAATCAATTCAAGAAGCCTTTCCATCTCGTCTTTAACCACTTCTCTTCCCTGATTGGTGATCAAGTACTCCTTCTTTCTGGCAGTCCCTTCTGAATCAAGCAACCGAATCCATCGTTTCTCGAGCAAAGTGTTCAAAGCGCCATAGAGGGTCCCCGCCCCCAAAAGCACCCGTCCATCTGTAACTCTTTCGATATATTGCATTATTCCATAGCCGTGCATGGGCTCATGCAAGGCCAGCAATATAAAAAATACCGCTTCCGTAAGCGCATTCCTTTTTGTGCTTTCAGGCATTCAAACCGTCTCCTATCGTTTGCCGTTATATCGGCTACTGTAATAATTATATCGCCAAACGATACATTCCGCAAGCCATTTTATCCAAAATGCCACAATTCCCTCAACTACCATATCTGGCATTACTTTAGTCATGGATGCATTCAATTAATACCCTCTTGCAAAATAAAATCCCACTTCAACAAAATGGAAGAAGAGCATATCAATAAATGAATATGCTCTTCTTCATCTTTTCAATCAATCTACAATCAAAAGTTTGCCCTTTATTTGAGTGTCGGGACTCTTGCCTTTTATTTTGGAAACTTTTATCTAATGAAACTCATGTACGTTTTCATCTCTTTTTCAGGCTCATCTATCGTCGCTTTGCCGCTTTCCACGAGCTTCAAAGCCCAAGCCATATTTTTGCCGAGCACCCTCATTATTTGGACTCCCTCAACATCGGAATATGCATCTCCTGAAGCGGTTCCATGAACCACATTCCAATAATTCGAGGTCGGCACAATCATTTCAGCGTAATTGATGTAGTTGTTGAGCTGGTTGAACGTAGGAATTCCACCTGAGCGTCTTACCGCCACAACCGAAGCCCCCACCTTGTGCCTGAACATACCGCAGTTTTT
>PKTO01000137.1 GCA_002869095.1 Clostridiales bacterium | reverse complement strand
GCGGCAATCCGGATGAGATAGAAGCAAAAAAATACTTGCTTTCTGATGAAGCGAAGAAGGCAATGGACAGCCTTCAATTGAAAATAGGAGAAGAAATACGATTCCACCATACTGTCGGCCAAGAAGGCTTGAAAATAATCGTTTCATTGGAACGCATGGAGAAATAGGGATTCACCTTCAGGCAAAACGGAAATCATTTGAATTGACCTACTGAATCCAACATATATGAAATCGCAAGGAAAAGCTGCCGGCCATTTGGCCGGCAGCTTCAATATGGGGGGTGTTTCAATTGATGATAATTAAAGTTCTCCGCACTTTTTCAGAAGAGCTTCCCATTTTCTGTCGACTTCATTCTGGATGTCTTCAATCAAATGCTCGTTGCCTGGCTTGAAAAGGTGCTTGAAGCGACCTTGTGGTCTTAGATACTCTTCTACAGGGAGCTTTTTCTTTGGCTTGTATGAGAGCTTCCATTCTCCGTTTATCACTTCAAAAAGGGGCCAGAAGCATGTATCCACTGCTAGTTTGCATATTTCCATCAAATCTTCGGTCTCATATCTCCAGCCTCTCGGGCATGGAGCCAATACATTCATGAATGCGGGACCTTCAGTGTAAATGGCCTTTTCTGCTTTTTCATGAAGATCCTTGAAATTGCCAATGAAAGTTGTTTGCGCGACATACGGTATTTCATGAGAAACCATTACTTCGGAAAGGTCTTTTTTGAACTGCTGCTTGCCAGGCACTACTTTTCCGGCAGGTGTAGTGGTGGTGTCTGTGTATTTGGGAGTTGCAGATGAACGCTGTATGCCGGTGTTCATATATGCGTTGTTGTCATAGCAAACATAAACCATGTCGTGTCCGCGCTCCATCGCCCCCGAGAGAGATTGGAAGCCTATGTCGTATGTTCCTCCGTCTCCTCCGAAAGTTATGAATTTATATGTTTCATCGATCTTATTTTTTCTCTTGAGAGCATTATACGCCGCTTCGGCGCCCGAAACTGTTGCAGCCGCATTCTCGAATGCGGTGTGTATGAAAGAATCCTTGAAGGCGACATACGGGTACGTGAAGGTTGAAACTTCAAGACATCCAGTTGCAACGCCTACGACTGCCTTGTCATCTTCCTTCAGAGCCCTCATGACTCCTCTTACAGCCAAGGGAGCGCCGCAACCCGCACACATTCTATGGCCGCCGGTAAGTCTTTCCGGTTTGTTCATAACATCTTTAAATTGATACGCCATTTTTATCACTCCTATTCTCGGACACCGAGGTAACGGTATGCCTCGCCTTGGTCTTTGCCATCTTTTACGGCAAGAAGTTCGTTGTAAATTGACTCGATATGGATTGTTCTGACATCGCGTCCGCCCAAACCGTAAACATAGCTGATGGTTTTTGGCGGGTTGGGAAGGTCGTAGAGGACAGTGCGAACCTCTGAAAATACAGGACCTCCTATTGTCGAGAAACCTTCGTGGCGGTCCATTACTGCTACCGCTTTTACATTCTTGAGGGCTTGGGCAATTTCTTCGCCCGGGAAAGGCCTGAATATGCGGAGCTTGAGGAGACCGACTTTTTTGCCTTCTTCCCTCATGGCGTCTACAACATCCTTGGCGGTTCCTGCAGTAGAGTTTAAAACAACTATAGCTACTTCGGCATCTTCAAGTTTGTATGCCTCAAAGAAGTCGTAGAATCTGCCGGACATCTCTCCGAATTCTTTTCCTACTGACAAAATCACTTCTTTGGCATTCTTCATTGCCTCGAGCTGTTGGCGCTTATGTTCCATATAGTAGACAGGGCTGTCATAGGGACCGTGGGCTATAGTCTCATTGGGATTGAGCATATAGTTTTCGGGGCAGTAGTCGCCTACGAAATTCTTGACTTTTTCAGTTTCAATCAGTTCTATGTTTTCCACTCCGTGAGATGTTATGAAACCGTCCTGGCAAACCATTACGGGCAATTGAACGTCAGGATGCTCTCCTATCCTGAAAGCCTGTATGAAGTTGTCGTAGGCTTCCTGATTGTTTTCCGAATAAATTTGTATCCATCCGGAGTCTCGGGCTCCCATTGAGTCGCCATGGTCTGCGTTTATGTTTATAGGTCCTGTTAGTGCCCTGTTTACGCAAGCCAGGGTGATTGGAAGCCTTGAAGATGCGGCTACATAGAGAACCTCATGCATTAGGGCAAGTCCGGCTGATGAAGTGGCGGTTACGGTTCTTGCGCCGGCCGCTTCCGAACCTATGCATGCGCTCATTGCGCTGTGCTCGGATTCTACAGTCACGAATTCGGTGTCAACCTCTCCATTTGCAACAAATTGTGAAAAATACTGCGGTATTTCAGTCGAAGGCGTAATCGGAAATGCAGGCATGACATCCGGATTTATTTGTTTCATTGCATTTGCAATCGCTTCGTTTCCCGACAATCTATCTCTTATTCCCATCTTAACCCTCCTGTTTCTCGTCTTTGATGAAATCTATTGCGCCGAACGGGCATGCCTTGGCGCATATGCCGCATCCTTTGCAGTGGTCATAATCAAAGTCCAATCGTTTTTTATTTACCACCGGTATTGAAGAATCCGGGCAAACCGGAACACAGAGCAGGCATTGCTTGCATTTGTCTTCTTTGAAAACAGGTATCATTGTACGCCAGTCGCCGGTTTTAAAAAGGTCCGCGCTTCCTGATTGAGTGATTGCTCCACCCGGAGAAATGTTTTTCCAATTCACTTGCGGATCGATATTGCAGGTTTTTCTTTTGTCCATTATTTTGCCACCTCCTGCATAGCTTCTTTTAGAGCGGCCATATTGCCGCTTATGACTTCCGGCTTTGTGGCGAATTTATGTTTGAAGGAACCCTCCATCGCATCGAGGAAGGCTTTTTCCTCCATCACTCCACTTACCTTTACTACTGCGCCGAGCATTGGCGTGTTTGGAAAGTTTCTTCCCAAAGTTTCTTCTGAAATTTTGCGTGCGTCGATTGTGAACATTCGACCGCTGTAACCTCTTATTTTGGATTTGATTTCATCGACGGATTTGGGCGTGTTGATTATTATGGCGCCCTCCGCTTTCAATCCGGCTGTAACATCCACCGTTGAGAGCAATGTTTCGTCGACCACAACCACAAAATCAGGTTCATAAATGTTTGAGTGCACCCTCAAAGGGGCTGAACTGATTCGGTTGTAGGCGGTGATAGGGGCACCCATTCTCTCGGGTCCGTATTCGGGAAAACCTTGAACATAATTGCCAGTGTTGAAAGCTGCATCCGCCAAAAGCAGGGAAGCTGTTTTTGCGCCTTGCCCGCCTCTTCCATGCCAGCGAATCTCTGTTAGATTTGACATAAACCATACCTCCTTAAATTTGTTAACTATATATGCAAAAGATGTGCCAAGAGAAGAATGCAGGTTTTTCAATGCATTATTGATACAATTATTGTTTAGGTGTTAGAATAAATGTTATAATGCGAATAAAGTGTTAGAACAATGGAGGTCGAAATGGGGAACGATTTAAAATTCGAAGTAGCGGACAATATAATGAACAAATCGAACGACGGCGTCAATGTCGTTGACAAAAGAGGCGTCCTCATCTATGTAAATCAGGCATCGGCCGATTATGCTGGTTACAGGATCGACGAAATGGTTGGAAACCATATTACGAAATACTATCCGCAAGCCGTATTGTTGAAGGTTCTTGAGGATCGCCAGCCTATATTGGAAAAGCGGATTCACTACGTGAAGAATAAGCGTTATGTCGTTAATTCATATCCATACTACATGGATGGTGAATTCTCAGGTGCTTTTTCCATTTTCAGAAGCATAAAGGAAATCGATGAACTGAACAAGAAAATTAAATATCTGGAGCTGCAATTGGAATTGAATTCGGTGGTCGAAGATGTTCCTTCAATGATAGGCAAGGGCGGAAGCTTGAGTGAAGTCATAAAAAGAGCCAGAAGAACGGTTGGGTCATTGGGAGGGCCGCGCCACTCCATCATAATTGGTGAATCAGGAACAGGAAAAACAATGGTTGCCAACATGATATACAATTATGCCAAAGAGATTGGGGTAATAAGCCAGGATGCACCGTATATTGAAATAAATTGTGCCCAATTCACAAATTCCGACATTGCGGCCGTTGAAATTTTCGGCAGCGAGGAAGGCGCATATACGGGATCCAAAAGGAAAAAGGGACTTTTTGAACAGGCAAACGGGGGGATACTCTTCCTTGACGAGGCCCATGCATTGGAGCATTACCAGAATCTTCTTCTAAAGGTCATCGAAACAGGCAAGATAAGGCGCATTGGAGGATCAAAGGAGCACAGGGTGGATGTCATTGTAATAGCCGCGTCTACAAGGAACCTCAAAGACGAATTGCTGCCCGAACTTTATCAAAGGCTTGCCCAATACGAAATATACCTTCCTTCTCTAAGCGAAAGGGACATGCGGGAAAAGAATGAATTGCTTGAGTATTTCATTATGAAATACCAGGAGGCGGTAAAGAATCTTCACGAAATAGACTACAAAGTCGTAATCGAGGATGACGCGAGGGAAATATTGCTCAATGCCTACTATCCAAGAAACATAAGGCAAATGAGGGATGTTATAAACTTCAGCATAGATTCAGCTTCGCCCTTGATAGACGACATAAACCGCGACAAGGAAATCATAACCAGAGTGGGGATTGACGATTTGCCTTTCGAATTGATCGGGAAAGATAACGGAAAGAATTCGAAACGCATAGACAAAACGATTGAAAGGATGATAAACGCATATCATTCGGATGGGATGGGCGCCAGGAAAATTTCCAAGGAGCTTAAACACAAAGGCTATGAAATAGAATACTACCAGGTGGCGTATTTCTTGAAAAAAAACAAGGCGTAAAACTGTTTATTGATTTAGAGTATTAGGGATGGATTTTTATATAGTATAATAAAACAATAAACTACGATATTGAGGGGGCGTTTATATGCCGGAATTTGCGGAAAGAATGTCGGCTATGGAAAAATCGGCAAATGTCATAAAGGGACTTTTTGGAGCTATGAATGATCCGGACCTGATTTCATTTGGCGGGGGAGCACCTGCTTTCGAGGCGTTGCCGGTAGACATTGTGCGGGAAATCGCAAATGATGTAATCAGAAAAGACAAAAGGGGCGTGGAAGCCCTTCAATATGGAAATGTGATGGGAGCCGAGGATTTAAGGCAAATAGTCGTAAAGGAACTTTTACAGCCAAAGGGCGTGGAAGCAAAAGTTGAAAATATAATGATAATAAACGGAGGACTCGAGGCAATGAACTTGCTTTGCCAGCTTTACATAGAGCCGGGCGATGTAATTTTGGTCGAATCACCTTCATTTGTCCATTCTGTTGAGATTTTCGACATGTTTGAAGCCAAGTGCATAGGGGTCGATATGGATGACGAAGGCATGGACCCCGATGATTTGGAGAAAAAAATAAAGCTCTACAAACCTAAAATGGTCTATGTGATTCCTACTTTCCACAATCCCACGGGAAGAACGTTGACGCTTGAAAGAAGAAAAAGAATCGCAGAATTCGGCGGCAAATACGATGTGATCATTCTCGAGGACGACCCATACAGGGACATAAGATACAGCGGAAGAGATTTGTTGCCAATCAAGGCATTCGATAAAACCGGCCATACCGTTTTGGCCAACAGCTTTTCCAAAATCTTTTCGCCAGGGAGCAGATTGGGCTATATCCTTGCAAACGATGCGATAATGCAAAAGCTTTTTGCTGCAAAGACTGCAACAAATTCCCACACTTCAATGCTTCCTCAAATATTATGCGCAGAATTTTTCAAGAGGGGATATTATCCGAACCACCACAAAATGATATGCGATTTGTACAGGGAACGAAGAGATGCGATGATAGAGAGCATAGACAAGTTCTTTCCCGAAGGCACGAAACGGGTGTTTCCGGATGGGGGATTGTTTACATGGGTTGAGTTGCCCGGGGGAATAAACACGACGGAGCTTTTGGCTGAATCTGTAAAAAATCCTGACGTAAAAGTCGCTTTTGTCGCAGGGGAAGGTTTTTTTGTGGAGGGCGACGGCAAAGGCAACAACTGCATGAGAATAAGCTATGGATCTGTTCCTCCTGAAAAAATCAAGATGGGGATAAAAAGACTCGGCAAACTTATTTGTGAGAAAATCAAATAGTTGCTTTTGGCAATTGAAAAACCGGCAAAAAAATAAGCGAAATTGACATCTGTTTCAATGAGAATGTCAATTTCGCTTTTATCTTTATCACTAAACAAAAGGCGACGATACAGTTTCTGAGAATAAAACGAATACAAAAATATCGTCTGAACAGCTTTGACTATTATTCGAACCATTTTCCCTTAATCAAATCTTTTGCGTTTCGGGTAAGTGGGATCAAATCGGTCCTGTCCAAATAGCATACATCGAATTTTCGATTTAGGGCGGCGAAATGCCTGAGACCAAAAGCGATTTTGTTCAAATATGAGAAAACCCCGATTGCACCAGGCGAGAAATCGTTGGCCATTTTGCCGTAAATGGCTCTGAGTTCCGCAAGGTCTCCGTATATATCTTCTATGGTGTCGCCGTATTTCTTGAATAATTTCGGCACATTGCCGGCCTTTATCATATCGCCGGTTTTTTTGCCGCTCATGGCTGCGGCCATTGCAGCCCTGCAAATGCCTACCGCTGTAACATCTCCGTCGCCATAAGACAGCGCCTTGAACACCTGGTCTTCGGATGCGAATCCGCCGGTTACGGTTATTGCAGGAACAGAAAGACCCTCAGCCTTCAATTTTTTTGTGATTGTACATATGGCTTCTTCCATTATGACTGTCGGATAAGCCCATTCGTTCATCATTTTGCATGGGCTGTATCCGCTTCCGCCACCGGCGCCGTCGAAGGTTATCATGTCGACACCCGCCTTTATTCCGAGACGTATCGATTTTTCCAGATCGGAAGGGTCGTAACCCGCCATCTTGAAATATATGTTCTTTGCGCCTATGGATCTGAGTTCCGCTATCCTTGGAACAAGATACTCCTCAGTCCATTGAGGCAGCCTTGAATATGTATAGAAATTCGGGCATACTCCATTTTCATAAGCCGCAGCCACTTTTGGGTCGCTCGGATCGGGATGAACAAAATATCCGGTGCTTTGCTTGGCAAGGGCATCTTCTATTCCGTTAACGCGTTTTACAGGCTGAGTACCTTTTGCTCCCTGTCCGAACTTGATTTCTATGGCCTCGGCTCCGTGCTCTCTTATTGCATAGTCGGCAACGCCGAGCATGTCGTCCTCGACATTCGTTTGTATTATAATTTGCCCGTATCCGCGGTAGTACTTTCTGAACGTGTCGAGCATTCTGCCTATTGCGGGGAAATTGACAATCTTGCCGTTTTCAATCTTAAGCTCGGGATCCTTTTCTCTTGCGTCTTCGCCGATCACACAACAAACACCTGCCATGGCGGCCCCTCCAAAATAATCTTCCCAGTTGAGTTTTATCAGCGCGGGCAATATGACCGGCATTGCAAGTCTCACGGGATTGACCAAGCCAAACTCACGTTCAAGGTTGACATTGAATATTGTTGCCTCATCGTGGGTCGGATTGGCGCCAATTGCTCCGAAAACACGCCCATTGATATTGAAATGGGAGTAATCGATCGGATAGTCTTTTTCCGAACCTACTTGGTTCGCGCCTGTTGTTGTTGGATAGACGGTCCGCATGCCCAGAACAGCAGCCAATCCTAGTTCGCAAGTTGTTGCGCAATCCTCTGTGCACAGTGAGCACATTCCGGATTGAGGCGACAGCTTGTCGCTTCGATTTCTTGTCTCGTTGAAAGCAGACGACAGTGACGGTGAATAAGTCATTTCACTTCCCCCTTTACATAGAATAAATGTGGATTCTAAAAATTTCGTTTTATCAAAAATCCGGCAAGAACACTCCCACCTCAATGCGTTAGCATAGGTGGGGGTAGTTCAAAAGTCAAATAGGGCAAATGCTCTTTACTGTAATATTATAACAAATGGGTATTTCATAAGCAAGAATGCCAGGCTTTCAAATGCTTTGCCTGTTTATATTAAAAAAAATCAGTTAGCTGGAGGGGATTTGACATTTTGGATTTCAAATAAAAAAGATTGCCATTATTTATGGCAATCTTTTTTATTTGCTTTTATTTTCAGCAACAGTTTTATCGGTCATTATGCGAAATTCTGATATGGTCTGCTTTAGAGTTTCATGCTGCACATCGGTTGGATCAAATTTCAGTAGCTTGAATGTCATCTGTATGAAATATCCTATTGCGAAAGCTGAAATAATTGTCCCTGCACCGAACATTCCGCCAAGTTTCCAACCTGCGAGTGCTGTTGAAAGTTCGATGGCTCCACGGCATACCCCAACAGGAAAACCGGATTTTCTTGTAACGGCTACCATAAGGCTGTCGCGGGGGCCTGCTCCAAAACCGGAAGCAATGTAATGGTAGCTTCCGTAGGACAGAAGAATCATGCCTATTGTCATCATGGCAATTCCGAATAAAAAATTGCTTGCTATCGGTATTGGCTTTAAGAATAGGAGAATATCCACAAAAAGACCTATTATAACCATGTTGAAGATTGTTCCAAGGCCAAGTTTTTCCCCAAGAGCCACAGTCGCGATGCAAATTACCAATCCGACCGCAATGGAAGCAATTCCTATGCTTGTACCGAATGAATTTGCAAGCCCCGCGTGGAATACATCCCATGGAGCATAGCCTATGTTTGCATTAAGCATAAAAACGATGCCTACCGAACAAATAAAAAGACCCCAATTGAGGCGGAAAAAACGAATCAAAAAAGATTTCATAGCAACTCCAGTCAAGGCTTTGAAAAGGCCCGATTATTTTTATATAAAAAAATATAAATATAAGGATTGTTGGCGCATTAATAAATTCTATAGGTTTTTAGAATAAAGTCAATAGCAATAGTGCTTGACGACGCTTATATATAACTGATATATTAGTAATATATAAAAAGAGGAGGTTTTGCTATGATTGAAATAAGATGGCATGGACGAGGGGGACAGGGCAGTTTTACGGCGGCCAGAATCCTTGGAGCGGCAGCTTCCGTGCATGGCGGCAAGTACGCCATGGCTTTTCCGTCATTCGGACCGGAAAGGCGGGGCGCGCCAGTAGCTGGATTTACGCGGATTTCCGACCAAAAGATTACAGACAGGAGCGAGATAATATCGCCCGATTATGTAATTGTGTTGGACGAAACACTTTGGGAAAACGGAGTCACAAACGGATTAAAGGAAGATACTGTTCTAATCATCAATACCGATAAGCCTGAAAAGTACAAAAAACTTGTATCCAATAAGGTTGTGGCGGTCGATGCGACATCCATAGCTTTGGATATCCTGGGATTGCCCATAACCAATACGGCCATGATGGGCGCTTTTGTTGCAGTAAGCGGTCATGTTTCGCTTGAAGATGCAAAAAAGGCCATAGACGGGAGCCTTAAGCCAAAGGTGGCTGAGAAAAACAAGAAGCTTATCGAAAAAGTATATGAATTGGTGAAAGGAGCATAAAGATGGATAGACCGAAAGTTAAAAAATGGGAGGCCCCCAAATCGGTCAGGGAGTTCCCTTTGGGTTCGACCTGCCCAAGTGACCACTTGACGAGCATAAACGCGGGCTGGAGAACATTCAAGCCTGTCATTGACCATGATAAATGTGTGAATTGTCTGAGATGCTTCCTGGTTTGTCCCGACGGGGCCATAGACAAGTCGGGAGAAAGACTGGAAATAGACTATGATTACTGCAAGGGTTGCGGAATATGCGCAACCGAATGCAAGCTTGGAGCCATAGAAATGGTCAAGGAGGTGAAATAGCATGAGTAAAACAATGAAGTTTATTTGCGGAGACGATGCAGTCGCCGAAGGAGCAAGGCTTTCAAGACCCCATGTCATTTCAGCCTATCCGATAACGCCGCAGACCATTGTTGTGGAAAGACTTTCGGAATTTGTCGAAGACGGATCCCTCAAGTCCGATTTCATGCATGTGGAGTCCGAGCACAGTGCAATGTCATGCGCCATAGGCATTAGTGCAGTTGGAGCGCGGGCCTTTACGGCGACTTCGTCGCAGGGGCTCCTGTACATGGCAGAGGCTCTGCCTTACGCAAGCGGGCAACGGCTTCCTATAGTTATGATGAACGCAAACAGATCTATAGCGACTCCGTGGAGCATTTTCGGAGACCACATGGATTCAATGTTTCTTCTCAATTCTGGGTGGATTCAAATATATGTCG
>PKTO01000154.1 GCA_002869095.1 Clostridiales bacterium | reverse complement strand
GTCCCTACCATATACTCCAAAGAATCTCCGGTTTCCTCAAGTATTGCATCTATTGTCCTTATGACAAGTTCGCGGTTGTATTTGATTTCGTTTTCATGCCCTACAAGAGGAATCATTATTTCCGGTTTTATTTCCAGACCCGTTTCGGCTTTAACTTTCAAGGCCGCCTTTGCTATCGCGGCAACCTGCATTTCGTAAATCTCGGGATATGTTATTGAGAGTCTGCAGCCTCTGTGGCCAAGCATGGGATTGACTTCTTTCAAAAGCCCCACTTTTTCTTTAAGACGTTCGAATTCAACTCCTATTTTGGCTGAAAGTTCCATGATTTCCGCTTCGTCCTTTGGAAGAAATTCATGTAGGGGCGGATCAAGGAGTCTTATTGTCACAGGTCGTTCTTCCATGGCTTTGAAAATGCCTTCAAAATCCTCCATTTGAAACTGCAGAAGATGTCCAAGAGCCTTTTTACGTTCCAACAAGTCATCGGCTACAATCATCTGCCTCACATGATTAATCCTGTTTTCGTCAAAGAACATATGCTCTGTCCTGCATAATCCTATGCCTTCCGCGCCGAATTCAACAGCTGCTTGAGCGTCTCTTGGAGTATCTGCGTTTGTCCTTATTTTAAGGCTTCTGACTTCATCGGCCAATTCCATTATTTTTGCAAAACTTCCTGTAAGATGGGCTTCGCTTGTCTTGATGACTCCCTTGAAAACTTCACCTGTGTTCCCGTTAAGGGAAATGTAATCCCCTTCTCTAAAAATCATGTCGCCTATCTTGAACATGAGATTCTTTTCGTCTACCTTGATTTCTCCACACCCGGCTATGCAGCACTTTCCCATGCCCCTTGCCACAACAGCCGCATGAGATGTCATTCCGCCTCTGGATGTGAGTACACCCTCGGCAGCAACAATTCCTTCAATATCCTCCGGAGATGTTTCCATTCTCACGAGTATTGCTTTGCCTCCATTTGAGACTGCCTTGACTACGGATTCCGCATTGAAATAAACCATCCCCGAAGCAGCCCCGGGTGAAGCAGGCAGCCCTTTCGTGATCGGTTTGCTTTCTGCCAATTCCTTTTCGTCAAAGGTCGGGTGGAGAAGCTGGTCAATCTGTTCAGGTTTTACTCTAAGCAAGGCCTCTTCCTTGTCTATCAATCCTTCATCAACCATGTCGACCGCAATGTTGACTGCCGCGAAAGCCGTCCTCTTTCCTGTTCTGGTCTGAAGCAGGAAGAGTTTGCCCTTTTCTATTGTAAATTCAATATCCTGAGTGTCTTTATAATGCTTTTCAAGTTTGTCGGCTATATCCATGAATTCTTTATATGCTTCAGGCATTACGTCATTAAGTTCGTCAATTGACTTTGGAGTCCTTATTCCTGCAACAACATCTTCACCTTGAGCATTCATCAGGAATTCACCAAACACTTTGTTCTCTCCCGTCGCTGGATTCCTAGTAAATGCAACTCCTGTGCCTGAATCTTCACCCATGTTGCCGAAAACCATGGATTGCACATTCACCGCCGTACCGTAATGGTCCGGAATTCCGTTGATTTTTCTATATATTATCGCCCTTTGATTGTTCCACGAGTCAAAAACCGCCTCGACGGCTTTAAGCAATTGCTCCTTGGGCTCCTGTGAAAAATCTTCGCCTGTCTCTTTTTTGACTATGGCCTTGTATTCCTTGATGATTTTCTTCAAATCTTCAACCGTCAGTTCTGTATCGTTTGAATACCCGCCCCTTTCTTTTGTGCTTTCAAGCACAGCATCAAACTTGTATTTATGTATGTTTAAAACAACATCGGAAAACATCTGTATGAATCTTCTGTAGCTGTCATATGCGAAGCGCTCATTTTCCGTCAAATTGGCCAAACCTTCGACCGCTATGTCGTTCAACCCAAGGTTAAGTACCGTATCCATCATCCCCGGCATCGAAACGACAGCTCCTGAACGAACCGATACCAACAAGGGATTGGAATCGTCTCCGAACTTCTTGCCTGTCATTTCTTCAAGTTCACCGATTTTATCGAAAATTTCTTTTCTCAACGTGTCTTTTAGTTTTTTGCCCTCCTCGTAGTAATTGTTGCATGCTTGCGTGGTAATTGTAAAACCTTCAGGCACAGGCAGCCCAATATTTTTCATCTCGGCCAAATTTGCGCCTTTACCCCCCAAAAGGCTTTTCAGATCCTTGTTGCCCTCACTGAAAAGATATACGAATTCACTCATTCTAAAACCCTCCCTTTAATAGATATTGTTTTCTTTCATTATCTGTATAATCGTGTTTGCACTTTCTTCAATGGCTTTATTGGAAACATTGATGAAAGGGCATCCGATTTTTTTCATAAGTTTTTCTGCATACTCCAGTTCTTCCATTATTCTGTTCATGTCGGCATAAATTGCTCCATTGCTCAGTCCCATGCTTTTAAGCCTTTCAAGTCGTATTGCATTAAGCTTTTCAGGTTCTGTAATCAAACCGACAATCCTTTTTGCGGATATTTCGAACAATTCATCAGGAACCGGCACTTCCGGAACAAGCGGAATATTCGCCACCTTTATGTTCTTATGGGCCAAATACATGCTTAGAGGAGTCTTTGACGTCCTTGAAACACCAATGAGAACGATATCGGCTTTCTTTATCCCCCTCGGATCCTTGCCGTCGTCGTATTTTACAGCAAACTCGACAGCTTCCACTTTTTTAAAATACTTGTCGTCAAGCCTTCTGATCGTACCCGGCTGGTTCAGCGGTTCAGATCCAATGGCCTTTTTGAATGTTCCCAAAAGCGGACTCAGGATGTCATTGAAAATAACTCCGCGGGACTCGCATTCATCAACCATGATGTTTCTCAGTTCAGGCACGACGATTGTAAAAGCCACAACCGCATTCTGTTTTTCAGCTTCATCTATCACATCGAATATTTTATCCTCATTGTCTGTAAATGCGTATCTCTTCAAAACATAATCGTTTCCCTTGAATTGTCCAAGAACTGCCCTGACAACTTGTTCAGCCGTTTCTCCAATAGAATCGGAAACAATGAAAATCACAATCTGATTATGCATCTTCCAGCCCTCCAAATTCTTTTGTCCCCAATTCCACGAAAAATTTGGTTATGTTTGTTTTTGAAATTCTACCAACGACTTTATATACTTCCGAATTGTCTATCAAAAGCCTCTCTACGACAGGCAAACTGTCTATTTCACAATTAATCAGTCTTTGAGCCGCTTCGTATATTGATTCATTCGAGAAAGCAATGATTAAATTCGGCATTCTTGTCATTATGACATTTATCGGGATTTTTCTGATGTCGTTTCCACCAATTGCCGTCTTCAGGAAATCCTTTCTTGAAACAACCCCGCTCAGATATCCGTTTGAAGTAACATAAATAGTGCCTACGTCTTTCATGAACATGAAGACTATGGCATCATATACCGTTGTTTTCTCATCAACAACAACCGGCATTGATTTTAAATCATTGACTTTGACGTTGCGTATGTGGTTTGCGATAACCTTGTCCTCCTGGTCTCCCACATAAAGATATCCAACCTTTGGTCTTGCGTCGAGTATTCCGGTCATTATTAGTATTGACAGGTCAGGCCTTATCGTTGAACGGTTAACATTAAGAAGCTTGGATATTTTTTCACTCGTTACCGGTTGATGTTCTTTTACTATTTCAATAATTCTCTTTTGCCTATCGTTGTATTGGATTTCAATCACCTCTTTCGGCTTTATATGCTACACTATTTGTTATTATAACAGAAATAACGTTGTAGTATATCTATTTTTCTAAAAAAAACAGGCCAAAAGGCCTGTTTTTTTAGAACATTGTCTTGTCGTTTAAAAATTGTTTCAATTCGTCAATCGACATCCTCGTCTGAACCATTGTATCCCTGTCCCTTACAGTCACCGAATTGTCTTCAATCGTATCAAAATCCACCGTTATGCAATAAGGCGTTACGATTTCATCGTGCCTCCTGTATCTCTTTCCTATGCTTCCGGATTCATCATAGTCTACATTGTGGTATTTTGAAAGTTCGCTGTATACCTTTTCCGCCTCTTCACTCAGTTTTTTTGATAGCGGGAAGATTGCCGCCTTGAACGGAGACAGGAAGGGATGCAGTTTCATTACAACACGCTCGCTTCCATCTTCCAATTGCTCCTCGTTGTATGCATCCAACAGGAATGCCAAAGCCACACGGTCGGCTCCCAAAGAAGGCTCTATGCAATATGGAATGTATTTTTCGTTTGTAACCGGATCCTGATATCTCATATCGACACCCGAATGTTCTATATGCTGCTTGAGATCATAATCCGTCCTGTCGGCAATGCCCCAAAGCTCTCCCCATCCGAACGGGAACCTGTATTCAAAATCCGTAGTTGCATTGCTGTAATGAGACAGTTCTTCTTTCTCATGGTCCCTCAGCCTTATGTTTTCCATGTCCATGCCAAGCATCTTGAGCCAATTCTTGCAGTATTCCTTCCAATAATCAAACCATTTCAAATCATCTCCCGGGGCACAGAAGAATTCAAGCTCCATCTGTTCAAATTCCCTTGTTCTGAAAGTATAGTTGCCCGGGGTTATTTCGTTTCTGAAAGACTTGCCTATCTGGCCAATTCCAAACGGTATTTTTTTTCTTGAACTTCTTTGAATGCTCCTAAAATTCACAAAAATGCCTTGTGCCGTTTCAGGACGTAGATATATTTCTGCCATCGAATCCTCGACAACTCCCTGGAATGTCTTGAACATAAGATTGAATTGGCGGATTTCCGTGAAATCGCAGCTTCCGCATTCGGGACACTTTACACCCTCATCGCGTATGAAATCCTCCATTTTGCTTTTTCCCCATCCATCGACAATTTCAGGCTCTTTTCCAGTTTCTGCAATATGGTCCTCTATGAGCTTGTCCGCCCTGAATCTCGATTTACAATTCTTGCAGTCCATAAGCGGGTCGTTGAAGCCTCCAACATGTCCTGAAGCAACCCAAGTCTGCGGATTCATCAGTATCGCCGCATCCACTCCCACATTGTAGGGCGACTCTTGAATGAATTTTTTCCACCAAGCTTTTTTGACATTGTTCTTGAATTCAACCCCCAACGGTCCATAATCCCATGTGTTGGCCAATCCGCCGTAAATCTCCGATCCCGGGAAAATAAATCCCCTTGACTTTGACAAAGCCACAAGTTTTTCCATTTTGCTTTTTTCGTTTTTAGCCATTTTCTCCTCCTTAAAAAATAAAAAACTCCCGTCCCTTGCTCTTGGCAAGGGACGAAAGTCATTCCGCGGTTCCACCCTTTTTGGCATATTTTATGCCCACTTCTTTTAAAGTGCTCGAAAGCTCCATCCTTTAATTTCGAATACCGGTTCTCAGCGCCACCGGCTCTCTTTGATTCTTTCATCAAGGACCTCTTCTTCATCGCACATGCTATTCATTTAGATGAATCTTACCACAATGAAAAGATTTTGTAAATATGTTTTCCGGAAACACTATTCTTTTTCATCTTCCGCTTTCTTGGTCATTTTTCCTTTCACTTCAGCAGCTTTTTCAACGGCTTTTTCTTTTGCTTCACTCGCTTTTTCTTTTGCTTCGGCAGCTTTTTCCTTTGCCGATTCGCCGAATTCCTCGGCCATCTCTATGACCTTTTCCATCTTTTCTTCGGTCACGTCGTTTACATCGATTATTTCTCCGCTTTCCTTTTGAATTTCTATCTTGCAACCGGTTGCCAAAGACACTATTATTGCCGCTACAGTTGCAGGCGCGAATACAATCGCTCCGACAGCTCCCGCAGTTACCGGTATGTCAAGTATCAGGCGGTCTTCTTTTTTGAGCATTATTCTTGTCACATTTCCTTTTTTGACTAATTCCTTGAGTTTGTCGACTACTTCATTCCCCTTTTCCTTTGCTGTATTGCCGGTTTTTTTCTTTCTTCCTTCCTCCACTTTTATTATCGCTTCGAGAACATCTCCCTCAGCCGCTTCAAGCGCTTCTTTTGCTTCCTTGTAGGTCGCTCCGGTCCTCTGTATGACCTCGTCCACATTTTCAATCGTAAATGACATTTTAAAGCCTCCTTTATTGGATTGTTTTTAGGAAATCCAGACTCTTGAAGGATTTTATATCCATATGGTATTTTATATACAATTCGAATATTTTATCCAAGTGCCTGACCATTCCTGCATTGATTTTAGTTCTGCAAATGACATCGACATCTTTTTCACTGATGTATCTGATCAAATGTATGAACTGCTTGCTGACAGCAATACCTCCTTGCTTCTGCCGCTCGTCAGCGCAGTCTCTGCAAATGACTCCTCCGTCCGCGATACTGAAAACAGTCAATGCCTCTATGTTATTTATTCCACATTTAAGGCACTTTGAAACTTCCGGTTTCAATCCCGAAAAATTCAGCAGTTTAATTTCGTATGCAAGCTTGATTTTGTCCAGGTCACAGCCTTCATGATTCATCTTTTCCAATGTCTCCACAGTCAGAGAAAAGAGTCTGTTGTTCGTCATTCCCTCATGTATTGAAGACCTGCACAGTTCCAAAAAATATGATGCATACGACAATTTTTTCAGATCCTCCCTGATTGAATAATTTGAATCTATTATTTCGGCGGAAGAAATGCTGTATATGTCCGGTTTTCCCCTCAAAACAAATTCCCCGTATATGAAAGGATGCGCAACTGATGAAATCATTGTCCTCGGCTTTCTCGCGCCCCTTGCATAAGCACTGATTTTGCCCATTTTTTTGGAAAACAGAGTCAATATGGCGTCTGAATCGTTATAGAATGTTTTTCTAAGCACTATTGCTTCGGTTTTTATGAACATTTCAGCCTCATCCCTTAAAACAGGTTAAATTGGCTCATCAGAATTGTAGTCAGTGTAAAGTATATTGAAATTCCGGTAATGTCTATTGTGGTTGAAATAAAGGGTGCTGATGCAACTGCCGGATCAACTCCAACTCTTTTGAAAATCAATGGGACCAGTGTGCCTATTGTTGCGGCGGTAATCATATTTGCCCACATCGCAACTCCTACAATCAAGCTCAGAACCATCTCTCCGTTTAGAACAAATGTCATGAAAGCAACCAGCAGGCTGCATATCAATCCTACCGAAAAACCGACCGAGAATTCATGCAAGACTATCTTCAAAACTTCCTTGCTGTCTATTTGACCAGTTGCTATCCCCCTTACGGTAAGCGTAGACGATTGGGTTCCCACATTCCCCCCCATGCCTGCAAGCAAAGGTATGAAATACGCTATTGTTGTATTGCTGTTTAGGGTGGCTTCAAACCCTCCAATTATTTTTGCCGACAACAATCCTCAGAATACCGTCACTATAAGCCAAGGCAATCTTGAACTGACAGATGCGCCTATCCTTTTTTGGAAAGAGTCTTCAATCTTGTATTCGCCTTCGGTCGTTCCGGCAAACTTGTAAATATCCTCAGTCGCTTCTTCCTCTATGACGTCGATTATATCGTCGACTGTGATTATCCCTTTTATTATTCCATTGTTTTCAACGACAGGAATGGCAATCAAGTTGTATTTGGCAACCATTCTCGCTACTTCTTCCTGGTCCGTTCCGACGTTTACCTGTATTACCTGCTCCTTCATTATTTCTTCAACGATTTTGTTCGCTTTTGTCACAATCAATTCTCTGAGTGAAAGAACCCCTACCAGCCGTTGCATATGGTCAACAACATATACATAGTAAACGGTTTCCGCTTCGGATGCCTGCACCCTTACTTCTTCAATTGCCTGATAGACGGTAATGTCCTTTTTTACCGTTATGTAATCCTTTGTCATGATACCGCCGGCGGTATCTTCGTCGTAAACAAGCAATTCCTTGAGCTCGGAAGCCTCTTCACGATTCAACAGTGAGAGGAGCTCCTTTTGTTTGTCGTCATCAAGTGAAGCAATGAGGTCGACTACATCGTCCTGCCCCATTTCTTCAAGAATCATACGCTTTTGGTCTTTGGTGAATGCGCTTAACAAACTGATAAAAACGGGAGTCTCGACTTCTTCGAAAACATCGCTTATTTTATCCCATGACAAAACGCTTATGAGTTTCTTTCGATTTTCCTCTTCAAGCTCCATTATTATTTCAACTATGTCTGCGGAATGCATGTCTTCCAGATATTCGTTCAATTCAACAAACTTGTTTTGATCCAGTTTTTCAGTGATTTTCAATATTTCCATTTCCAATGCATCGTCCAATTGCTTCACCTCCTTTATCTGTATCCGAATTGATTAAGCAGGCTGTCCCTGTCCCTCCACTCTTCCTTTATCTTGACCCATATCTCCAGGAAGACTTTGTTTCCCAATAAATTTTCAATTTCCTTTCGGGCTTCTATTCCAACCCTTTTCAGTACTTTGCCGTTCTTTCCGATTATTATTCCCTTGTGTGATTTTTTTTCGCAATATATAGTCGCGTATACATCTGTTATTTCGGCATCTTTTCTCTTCTCCATTTTTTCGATTCCAACGGCAATTCCGTGAGGAACCTCGTCATAAAGGATATTGAGCAGCTTTTCTCTTATTATCTCCGAAACAAGGAATCTCTCAGGCTGGTCGGTAACCATATCTTCCGGAAAATACTTGGGGCCTTCCATCATGTATGAGCCTATCGAATCTATCAATTGCTTCAGGTTCATTTCATTCTTCGCCGATATTCCTATGATTTCGTCGAAAATATCCATCTTCCCATATTTTTCATGAAGCTTCTTGAATTCCTGTGGAGTTATAAGGTCAAGCTTGTTGACAACCAGCAAGCATGGTGTTTTTACGTCTTTAAGGGATTCAATTATATGCATGTCGCCCGGCCCTATGCTTTTTGAATCATCTACCATCAGTAAAATCAAGTCCACCTCGTTGTATGTGGTCTTTGCTGAACGAACCATGAATTCTCCCAGTTTATTCTTGGGCTTGTGAATTCCCGGAGTGTCTATGAAGACTATTTGCTTTTCCTTGTCAGTATAAACCGCGCTTATTCTGTTTCTTGTCGTTTGCGGTTTGTTTGATATTATTGCGACTTTTTCTCCGACCAAGGCATTTACCAGTGTGGACTTTCCCACATTCGGGCGGCCTATTATAGTCACAAACCCTGATTTGAATTTTGTTGCTGCCATTGCTAAAAGTCCTCCCCTGTAAATCCGTACGGCAATAACTCTTCTATTGCAAATACTTTATAATCCTCAGGTGTCTTTGCGACAATAATTTTTATATCTTTGCCGAATTCGATAATGAATTGTCTGCATATTCCGCAAGGATAAGTATATGAATCTTTTTTACCCACGACTGCCAACGCTGTAAAGCTTCTGTGGCCCTTGCTTATGGCCTTTACAAAGGCAGTGCGTTCCGCACAAATCGTCGCCCCGTATGATGCGTTTTCTATATTGCAGCCGGTAAAAATTTCCCCGTCGTCTGCAAGAACCGCAGCTCCCACCTTGAAGTCCGAATACGGCGTATATGCGCCTTCCCTTGCCTCCATAGCCATTTCAATCAATCTTTTGCATTCGTTTCGGTCCAATTCACACACTCCCTTCAATTGGTTATTTTAATTTCCAAACTCATTGGTACAATTACGATCCATGTGTTCCCAGGATTCAACAACAGTTCTTCCCCGTCCACAGTATAGACGGTTTCAGCCCGCCTGTCTTGTTTTTCCCATTCAATGTCGATTTTTTTACCCGATGTTATATAATAGCCGGATCCTTTGCCCACCGTTTCGATATCAAGCCTTCCCTCACTGTCGATTACCCTGGTATTCATTTTCAAAACGATTATGTTTTTTGCAACCACGGTCTCCGAACTGAACTCCTCAAGCTGTGGGGCCCCTTTGACAAACCTTTCAAACAATTCATCTTCCTTGTTGTATATGAACGAAGGATTGTAGTATCTGCTGAATCCGAAACTTATGCTTTCAATATTTTCAGCGTTGGCAAAAGGTTGATTCTCTTCGCTGAAAGATGCGAATCCGATATTGAAATCCGTTCTGTAGCCGCTCCTGTCAGCCGCTGCCCGAAGAGCCTTGGTGCTTGTATACATGTTGTGGGGTATCTTTTTATGGTTCACTCTCCAAAACGTGTCTTTCCCCCTGTTCATCCCATCTATGTCAGCCATATTGAAATCATCTATGTCTGAAAGCGCTGCCAGGCTGCCTCCAACATGCACATACAATGCGTCAAATTCCAAAGCTTTGTCAATAAAATACGGCCGCGCGCTTCTGACAGGTCCGATTGAGTTCATATCCGCTTCTTGAAGAATGGCCATATATCTGGTTATGTTTCCTTCAGCAAGGATTTCGAACACAACCTCAGCATGCGACAATCCGGATTGCGGACGCG
>PKTO01000326.1 GCA_002869095.1 Clostridiales bacterium | reverse complement strand
CGGGTTCGGGCTCTGGTTCGGGCTCTGGTTCGGGCTCTGGTTCGGGCTCTTCCGCAGGGTTTTCAATGACGTTTGGTTCTGTTTGTCCGGTTTGATTTTGTTCAGCTTCCGTTTCGACAGGCTGGAACGAAGACAATTGTTCTTGACTTGCAGGAATATTGGCGCTTGCTTCAAAAGACCCTGCAAATTTCCAAGAAATAACCGTCGCCATTATTGCTATTATAAAAAGAGCGAGCAAGATGTCGCTTATGTCATATAAGAAATCCTTTAATTTTTCCATGTATTCTACCGCCTTTCAAAAATTAGAATAACACAGTTGCCGCTTCTTATACATAGCTGTTCAATAATTGTAACAAAAAATTATTATTAAAGTATTTTTTATATAAAAAAAATATTATACTATAGAAGAAAGAAACTCATAAAAAGAGGATGTGCTGAATTGAAGGAAATAATTGTTCAGGAAGATGAAAGAGACCAAAGGATAGACCGTTTTTTGCTTAAATTGTTTAAAAACACAACAAGAGGCAATATATATAAACTTTTAAGGAAAAAAGTGATAAAACTTAACGGAAGAAAGGCGAAACCCGAGGAATTCATAAAGGAAGGAGACTCAATACAGATATTTTTAGCCGAGGAAACGTTGAATTCTTTTGTGATAAAAGAGAAAAAAATCGACGCAGTTTCTTCCGGGCTCGATATTGTTTATGAGGATGAAAATATATTGGTTTTGAATAAACCGAGAGGCCTTCTGACGCATCCGGACAGCAAGGAATATGCAAACACATTGTCAAGCAAGGTTATTGTCTACCTTGAAGAATGCTGTTCAAGAACTTTCAAACCGGCTCCTGTTCAAAGGCTTGACAAAAACACAAGCGGAATTGTCCTTTTCGGCAAAACTTATGACGCAATGAAAAAATACAATGCACTTATGAGAAAAAGAGCCTTTAGAAAATACTACCTTGCTGTTGTAGAGGGTGAAATCCCCTCTTCCGGTGAAGTTGTCGGTTACCTGGAAAAGGACAACTCCAAAAACAGGGTTGCTTTGACTTCGGACAGGCGGAATCCGGACGCAAAAAAAGTCCATACCAAATACAAGCCGCTAAAAGGATTTGAAGGATATACGCTTATGGAAATAGAACTACTCACAGGAAGGGCCCATCAAATAAGGGTTTCAATGGCATCGATAGGACATCCCATAGTGGGAGACACTAAATACGGAGGTTCAAAGAAATACGGAGTTTCGACACAGCTTCTGCATGCCTACAAAATGATAGTTGAAGATCAGACATTTGAATGTGAAAACAAGGAACTTGATTCTTTTATAAAAAAACTGGAAAAAAAGAAAGGAAACAAATAAATGGCACATGAAATCATGGAATGGGTCAAGACAATATTGTTGTCGATAGCCATTGCATTTATAATAACGCTTTTTATAAGGCCCACACTTGTGAAGGGATACTCGATGTATCCTACTCTTGAGCCGAACAATTATCTGGTCATAAACAAATTCCCGTATACCTTGGGGGAACCGTCCAGAGGAGACATAGTGGTTTTCAAATCACATCTGCTGACAGATGACGGAAGAGAAAAAGACCTGATCAAAAGGGTCATAGCAGTTCCGGGCGACCATTTGAAAATCGACAGCGGCAGGGTTTATGTAAATGGCGTGGAGCTTGACGAATCATATATCAACGGAAGCTTCACAAGAGGAGACTTGGACATAACAGTGCCTGAAGAAAAGATTTTTGTTATGGGCGACAATCGCGAAAAGAGTCTGGACAGCAGGGATTCGAGGGTTGGACCTGTCAACCTCGGAATGATTCGTGGAAAGGTCCTTGTTAGACTTTTTCCATTCGACGAAATTGGCAGTGTGGATTAAGGGAGGTTCTTGATGAATACGGTAAAGGTTTATTTCAATGGAGAGACGCATGAATTTGAAGAAGGAACCAAATTGATTGAAATGATACCGCATTTGGGTTGTTTTGATTACAAACCGCTTGCCGCAAGAGTCAACAATCATTTTAGAGACCTGAATTATCAAATCAATCATGATTCCAATGTGGAATTTGCTGATTTGCGGGATTCCGACGGACAAAAGGTATACCAAAGGAGCCTAAGTTTTGTTTTCATAAGGGCGGCAAGGGAAATAGTCGAGGATGCGAAGGTTTTCATTGAGCATTCTTTGGGCAAAGGAATATACTGCGAGATAAAGACAAAAGAGATTTTGGATGAATCCACAATAGAAAAAATCAAAATCAGAATGAGGGAAATAGTAGATGGCAAAGACCCTTTCACTCTGTCTGTAATAACTAAAAGCGAAGCTTTGAATCTGTTCAAAAACAGCGGAATGAATGACAAGAAGGAACTTTTCGAGTACTCTCCTGAAAATGAAGTCAGTGTTTATAAATGTGGTTGGCTCCTGGATTATTTTTACGGATACATGGTTCCTGATACAGGGTATCTTGAACTTTTCGATTTGTTCAAATATAGAAAAGGTCTTGTGCTCCAATTGCCGGACAGGGATAATCCGTCAGTGATGACAGCGTTTGGAGACCATGACAAATTGGCGGCTATATTTGACGAAACTGAAGCATGGGGAGACATACTGGAAATAGCGAATGTGGCAAACCTCAATGGAATGATAAAAAACGGCAAAAGCGGTGAAATAATACATATTTCTGAAGCCTTGCATGAAAAAAAAATAGCGAACATAGCCGATACAATAGACGGAAGAAATTCCCGTGTCATAATGATTGCAGGACCGTCTTCCTCAGGCAAGACCACTTTTGCCGAAAGGCTTTATATTCAGCTCAGGGTACTGGGATTGAAACCGATAACTCTATCGACTGACGACTATTTTGTTGACCGTGAAAAAACCCCCAAAAAAGCCGACGGGTCATACGACTTCGAATCCATCGATGCATTGGATATCAAAGGATTCAATGATGATTTGAAAAAATTGTTGAATGGAGAATTCGTAAAGTTGCCCAAATTCGATTTCATGAGCGGGAAAAGGCAGTATCCGAACAGGGAACTGAAGATTGGGGAGAATCAACCTATTATTGTTGAAGGGATACATGGATTGAACGGTTTGCTTTTGCCCGACATACCGAATGATAAAGTTTTTAAAATATACATAAGCGCTTTGACGCAGTTGAATATTGACAACCACAACAGGGTGAGGACTACGGATGCAAGGCTGATTCGGCGAATAGTCCGAGACAGCAGCTACAGGGGGCATGATGCGGTCAAGACAATTGCCATGTGGAAAAATGTGAGAGACGGAGAAGAGAACAACATATTCCCGTTCCAAGAAGAGGCCGACATAATGTTCAATTCTGCACTGGCATATGAACTGGCAGTACTGAAGAAACACGTCGAACCGCTTCTAAGGGAAATTGACGACAGCAAAAGGGAGTATGCGGAAGCTCGCAGACTGTTGAAATTGTTGAGCAATTTCATCTCCATAGACAACGAGTGCCATATTTTGAAAAATTCCATTCTAAGGGAATTCATTGGGGGAAGTTGCCATATTTAGAAAAGAGAAGGGGTAGGTCATGGATAAAAGCGGTTTTAAGGGCGTCAAATTCGAAAATCGCATGATAGTTGCGTATGCTGTATTTTTCGCAATTCTAATAAGTTCATATAAACTTATGCTGATGAGGATAGGTATGGGTGAAAGCCTGTTTGGACAAATGAATCAGGATACGTTGTTGACCTGGTATCTTGTTTTGGAATTTTTGGGGATAGCTATCTCATTGATGATTTGTGCAAATGCTTATTATTCATTTTTGCAAATGGGAAGAATCAGGCTGGTTTATGTTTATTCCGGTTTTTTTTCAATGGCTGTAATGGATTTTTTCCATGTTATTTCATATGCCGGAACAACAGGCTTGTTTGAGAACTCGTCTCCGTATTCAAGCATTACATATTGGATATTTGGAAAGCTGCTTTTTTTCATATTCATGGCAATTACATCGTTTCTGCCTTTAAAAAGGAAATCCACCAAAAGAATATCTGTTATAAATATTGCTTTGCTGGCAATGCTTGGAACGGTATTCCTTCTGATTCATTCGGGTGCGGTAGTTGTGGATGCAAGGTCAAAATTTGTTTTTGTCGGAATCATCATAATCGCCATCCAAATGATTGCGGCTTATAATTTCACCAAAACAGGGGTGAAATTGAAAAACTGGTTTTTCATAGTATTTGCATTTGGAATATTGATGTTTTTTTTCAATGAAGTTATTTTTGTTGTCAGAGGGCAAAACTACGGAGTTGTAAGCATTTATGCCAACATAATAAAGATAATTGCCCTTTTGTTTATGTTCAAGGCCTTGTTCAGCTACAATATAAATTCGCCGTGGGTACAAATGATGGAAGCCCAGGAACGCATAAAAAAATATGCTTCCGATCTGGAGAATGTCATAGACAAGAAAACTCAAAAGATCAATGAAGCAAACAAGAACATAATGAAGGAAATTAAGTATGCAAGAGAAATCCAGCAATCATTGCTCCCCAAAAACGACTTGATTATTAAGGATACAAGGTTTGTATCCAGATATATGCCATGTGAGAATTTGAGCGGCGACTATTTCGACATATTCAAAGTGGATGATGAAAACGTAGGCATGTATATATTGGATGTTTCGGGACATGGAGTTTCCGCGGCTCTAATGACGATGTTTTGCATAAATACGGTCAAATCGACAGAAAGGCTCATAAACAGATACAGGGGGCTAAAGCCGCATAGAAATCTGAACCATTTTTATGAATCATTCAACAAAATGAGTTTTCCTCCCGCCATGCACATGGTAATATTCTTCGCGACATATAATTTCAAGAGCAAGGTGTTGACTTACAGTTCGGGAGGCATGAACTGCTTTCCGATTTTGATAAAGCAAGAGGGTGGTCATGCATTCCTCGATAAAAGCAAAGGTTTCCCTATTTGTCAATGCAGTGATTTCTATACGCCTGAGTATTACAGCAGCAGCATAAATCTTCACAAGGGAGACAGGGTTGTATTTTATACTGACGGATTGGTTGACCAAAAGAAAAATGGCGTTTTTGGACAGGATGACCTGATTGACTTGATGGAATCCAATCGCCATAAGGACCTGGAGACTGTTGACAGGTACATTGCGGAAAAGATGGAAGAAAACGGAGGTAGGTTTGAAGACGATATAACATATTTCATAATGGAAATCATTTAAAAGGAGAATGATGGGAATGAAAGAAGTGATTGTACTGCATGAACTCGAACAGATCAAAGCGGTATCAAATTCCTACAGAATTCAAGTCATAAAAGCCTTTGATGGAGACCTTGCCACGGCAAAGACGATTGCCGATAAAATGGGAGAGCCTCATGCAAAAGTGAATTATCATATCAAGGAGTTGTTGAATGTAGGGGTTCTTGAACTGGTTGAAGAGAAAGTAAGGCTTGGAATAGTTGAAAAATTCTATAAGCCGTCAGCCAAGATTTTCATTGTGGACAGGAATATATTGAACAGAGATGAAGATTGCCCGGGTGATTCTTTGGATGCAAGCTGCATGGGCATATTCGAGGGTGTATCCAAAGAATTCTACAAAGCAATTGAAAACGAAAATATTTTGAACGATGAAACATTTTTGATAAAGCACAAAGATTGCTATTTGACAAAAGAAGAAGCCGGGTTGTTGCATGAACAGGTACAGCGCTACATAGAAAATTTTATTGACCAAAGAAATGAAAACGGATACGGAGAAACAAGACGTTATTCAATATCCACACTTGCTTTTCCCAAATAGGAGTTTATAAATGAACTTGGGGGTTTACATGAATCGTATACATGAGTTTATGAAAGAAAAAGATATAAGCCATTACGGTTTGATAAGACCCGAAATCATACAATATGGAAAAATTTTGTTGGAGAATCAAATATGCCGCGACGGGTATTCGGAATTTGCGGAAGAAGATTTGGACAGACGCATTGATGCGGGTGAAATACTGCCGGGGACATGCAGCATATTGGTGGTTCTTTTTCCTTACGAAATGAGAAGCGATGTTAAAAGAAGCGATTCCTATGGCGTCGCTTCTTTTGCGGAAGGCTTGGATTATCACATCAAAAACAGCAAAATATTAAAAGACTTGGCCGATAGTCTGGAACTTGCATCAGACGATTATAGAATACATATTGACAACGGACCAATGGTGGACAGGTACTTGGCATACTGCGCGGGACAGGGATGGTATGGTAAGAATTGCCTGCTTATAAACAATGAATTGGGTTCTTTATTTACAATAGGGTCGCTTTTCATGAAAATTGAATTCGATGAAAGCGACTACTGCAATAAAACAAAAATGGATGGATGCGGAGAATGCGAATTGTGTCTGAAATCCTGCCCTAATGGGGCAATTAAGCACGGATACAGAATAGACAGTAAAGTGTGCCTTTCCGAAAGACTGCAATCCAAAAAAAAGATTCCGTATGATATGCGTGAAAAGATAATAAGGGGAGCCTATGGTTGTGACATTTGCCAGGAAGTCTGTCCTTACAATAACAGGAAAGCAAACCCGCAATCAAGCCGGATGAACATATATGAAGATTTGAAACTCAGTAAAAAAAGCTTTATTGAAAAGTATGGCAATAAGGCATTCGCGTGGAGAGGAAATTCCGTTCATAGGAGAAATCTTCTCATACTGCTCGGAAACAAATTCAGTGGCACTTGCCATGACAAACCTTACCAAGCGGCATTGGAATTTGCTTATTCCAGTTCGGACATGCTGGCTGCCTGTTCATGGTGGGCCATGTTGAGAATCGACAGGACAAGGGCAAGTGAATGGATAAGAAAACGGCTGCTTGTTGAAAATGAAGAATTACGGGTGAATGAAATGAAGGAACTGATTAGTCATTATTGTGATGAAAATTGAAAGTGTATGTGGTATATTAACATAAAAGGCTATAATGACTAAAATGTGTCAGCTGGGTGAACAAATACATAAAGGAGGGGCATATGAGCAAGGTACACGAGTTGGGATTTCTTAAGGAGAAAATACAGGAACTAAAGGATCAGGGAGTATACAGAAAGCTGCCGGTTTTAAGTACGGAGAACGGACCGGAAATAATCATCAATGGTAAAAGCGCGATTAATTTGTCTTCCAATAACTATTTGGGTTTTGCAGGACATCCAAGATTGAAGAAAGCGGCCATAGAAGCAGTTGAAAAATACGGGGCGGGTTCAGGAGCCGTAAGAACCATTGTAGGAAACATGGACATACATGAGGAAATGTAGAAGGCGATAGCCGAATTCAAAAGGGAAGAGGCGGCAATGGTTTATCAGTCCGGTTTCAATTGCAATGCCGGAACCATACAGGCAGTTGTAGGCAAAGGGGACCTGATAGTATCGGATGAGTTGAATCATGCGAGCATAATTGACGGGAGCCGTCTTTCAAGAGCCGACAAAACAATTTACAAGCACAGCGATATGGACAGCTTGGAAGAGGTTCTTAGAACCAACAGGGACAAATACAAGAACATACTGGTTATTACCGACGGAGTCTTCAGTATGGACGGAGACGTGGCAAACCTTCCGGGAATCGTCGAATTGGCTGAGAAATTTGAGGCGATGACCTATGTCGATGATGCCCATGGTTCGGGTGTGCTTGGAGAGAATGGAAGAGGGACCGTGGATCATTTCAATATGCATGGAAGAATTGACTTCAGCATTGGGACCCTTTCCAAAGCGATTGGTGTAATCGGCGGATATGTAGCGGGAAGCGATACCATGAAAGAGTGGTTAAGCCATAGAGGAAGGCCCATATTGTTCAGCACTTCGTTGCCGCCTGCTGCAGTCGGAGCAATTATTGAGGCGTTTAAAATATTGAATGAAACTACTGAATATACAGACAAGCTTTGGTCAAACGCCAAGTTCTTCAAGGAAAAACTTGGAAAACTTGGTTTTAATACCGGTCATAGCCAGACTCCGATTACCCCTGTAATAATCGGAGACGAGTCAAAGACAATGGAATTTTCAAGAAAACTCATGGAACGGGTGTTTTCGCTTCGGGAATTGTATTCCCGACAGTTCCAGTGTGCACAGGAAGAGTAAGATGCATGGTTACCGCCGCACATACGGAAGACCAGCTTGAAAGGGCGGTAAAAGCATTTGAGGAAGCCGGAAAAGAATTGGGTATTTTGTAAAAGAGGACGATGAACATGGTATGGATAAAAGGACACCTGAAAAGGTGTCCTTTTGATTGACAAAAGCAAAGACATGGAATAATATGAGAGTACTGACCGGTCGGTCGGAAATATATTCGGAGGTAAGTACATGAAAATAAACAGGACGATTTCAGGAGCGATTGCTCTGACCATAATAGTTGCATCGTTGACTGCTTGCGGCGGGAATAATCAGGAAACAATTGTAGCGGAACAGGAAAAATCAATTCCGGTTGTGGTTTCAAAGGCTATGAAGGGAAATATATATCAGGATGTTGTTATTTCGGGACAATTAAAGGCTGAGAATGAAATTTCAATCATCCCCAAAATTGCAGGGGTTGCGGACGTCTTGAGTTTGAATGTCGCATTGGGCGATTATGTGGAAAAAGGGGATTTGCTTTTCACTCTTGACAACGGGACACTTGGTTCTTCGATAAAGGATTCATTATTGGCATACGAAACTGCAAAAAACAATTTTGACAGAATTAAAAAGTTGTACGAGGAGGGAGCCGTTTCGAGGCAACAGTATGAGCAGGCTCAATTGTCGGTTTCAGACACACAGATAAAAGCCCTTCAAAATCAAATGAGCGATTCTTATGTCAAAGCACCGATATCCGGAATAGTGTCGGCATTGAATATTGAAAAAAACGGCCTTGCTGTTTCAGGACAGCCTTCTGCAGTTATAACCGACATAAGTGTCCTGCAAATTGAAGCGGATATAACGGAAAAATTGATCAACAAGGTTTTTGTCGGCAAGAATGTTCAGCTGATGATTCCGGTAATATCAGATGACATGCTCGATGCCAAGGTCAGTCTTGTCAATCCGGTGCCTAATTCCTTGACAAACCTCTACAAGATGAAAATTCAGGTTGTCAACTACAATGATTTGCTTAAACCCGGAATGATTGCCCAAATATATTTTGCAATTGACGAGAGCAAGGATGTTTTCATGCTTCCGATTGATGCTGTCATCCAAGAAGGAACCGAGTATTTTGTATATATAGTTGAAGAAGGCAAGGCTGTCCATAAAACGGTCAAGGTCGATGTCGACAATGGAGAGTACATCGAAATTGTTTCCGGCATAAAAGAGGATGACGACGTGATTGTAAGCGGACAGGAATTTGTAAAAGATATGTCTTCTGTTCGAATCATAAGGGGTGAATAGAATGAAATTATCTAATTTATCCGTAAGAAGGCCAGTCTCTGTAATTATGATGATGCTTATTGTGGTGTCTCTCGGATTTGTATCACTCAGCAAACTCTCGATAGATTTGTATCCGGACATCGAAGTGCCGGTTGCCCTTGTAATTACAAACTACTCGGGAGTAGGGCCGCAGGAGATGGAATCGCTGGTGACCGAACCGATAGAAGAGGCGATGGCGACAGTAAACAATGTAGACAGAATCAGTTCAAGTTCAAGCGAAGGAAGTTCGGTTGTCGTTTTGGAGTTTGATTATGGAGCCGATATGGATTCCGGTACAATGCAGATGAGGGAAAAACTTGACTTGATCAGGGACTTTTTGCCGTCAGATGCAAGCAGCCCTTTTGTTTTCAAGATTGATCCCAACGCAATGCCGATAATAATTTCAGGACTAAGCAGCGACAGGGGAATAGGAGAAATACAGGATATAGCGGAGAACAAGCTCAAGAGCCGTTTGGAGAGGATAGAAGGGGTTGCATCGGTCGACATATCTGGTGGATATGAGGACATGGTCAGGGTATTGGTAAATCCTTTGGAACTTGACAAATACGGTTTGAGCATGACAGGTATTTCCAACAGCCTTAAAATGGAGAACCTTAATTTGCCGGGAGGGTCGGTAAAAAAAGGCGACAAAAATCTATTGGTGCGTTCCATAGGGGAATTCGAGTCTGTAAAGGAAATTTCGGACATTTCAATTGTTTTGCCGAATGGATCAAAAATACAATTGAGCGACATAGCAGAAGTTTCATTGATTCCCAAAGAAATAACAAGAATCAATGAGCTTGACGGGAAACAAAGTGTAAGCATAAATGTATTCAAGCAATCGGGCTTCAACACCGTAGACGTGGCAGACAAAGTAAACGCAGAACTTTTAAAACTAGAAAAAGAAGTGGATGGAATTCAAATTGAAAATGTTTTCGATCAATCTACGTATATAAAAAAATCCATACAGAACGTATCAAAAAGCGGTCTTATTGGGGGAGCTCTCGCGATATTGGTGCTTTACCTTTTCCTAAGAAACATAAGATCCACATTCATAATAGGAATTTCAATACCTGTTTCAATAATAGCTACATTCTCGCTCATATTCTTTTCGGGAATAACATTGAACCTGATGACACTTGGGGGACTCGCCCTTGGAATGGGAATGCTTGTCGACAACTCTATAGTTGTTCTGGAAAACATTTATCGGTTCAGGCAGCAGGGATACTCAAGAATAGAGGCTGCAAAAGAAGGAGCCGGCTAAGTCGGTATGGCAGT
>PKTO01000163.1 GCA_002869095.1 Clostridiales bacterium | reverse complement strand
CTGCGTTTCAGTCTGAGTCTTGATGGAAAAATTGTGGCAAAGCAGGAGATAAACAGCTTCGATATTGAAAAATCCATATTCATGGAAAAACCGGTGGATGTTGCTATTGTTGTTCACGATGAAAATGATGAAAACGTTCTGTCGGTGGAAATGCCTGATTTCATGCTTTATGTAGCCGATGGGACCATTGGCGGTATATTGGACAAATATGGTGAAGCCGAATCTTTGACTATTGAGGGAAGCGTAAAAGAATTGGATTATATCTCCGAATTGGAAGGATTGAAATATTTGAGTGTTTTGAACAGCGGCATTGATGATTTGAGATCATTGGAAAAACTCAAAAACTTGAAAATACTTGTCGTAAGCGGTTGTGATGAAATAAGAGATGTTTCACCGATAGGAGAATTGCCGAAATTGGAGAGTTTGGTTTTCAGGCATTGCAATTCGCTTGAGGACATCGGACCGCTTTCAAAATTGGTGAATTTGAGATATATAATTATGAGCGGAAACATCAATGTCGAAGACATATCGCCTCTTGCAGAACTGCCGAATCTTGAGTATGTGAACATTTCCGGATCTCCAAAAGTTAAGAACATTTCTTTGCTGGAAGACAACGAAAATTTGCAGGTGGATCAAAATTGATTTGAGCGGGGCCGTTTTCTATAGGGACGGTCCATTTTTTTATTTGGGCAGCAGTTGCCCGTTGTGCCTTTTCATCGATTATTTCTGCTTTAAAGAAGCCGAATCAATGTTTCTCAACATGTCTTCAAACTCATGTCTGGACGGAAAGCTGCTGTGGAATACAACTTTTCCGTCAACAACAAGGGCAGGAGTGTATTTTTCATCTTTTCCAATATTGACAAAATTGCATCCCGGGCAGTATGAATTAGAGCAACCCACTTCTATTCCGTAATGCTCTATTTCTAAAGGGTCGATAATTTTCTTTACTTCCAAATCCAAATTCATGCCGTCAGCAATATACTGAACCATATCGCGGTAGTAAGAGCTTTTCATGCAATGTGATCCCAGTACCAGTATTTCCTTCATGGACTTTCTCCTGTGTTTTCTTATAATGAATCAATTCCGATGCCAAATGAGTTCGGGTTAGTGCAATTATAGCATAATAAACTTCTTCAATCTTACAACATCAACTGCAATTGTGTGATATCATTATTGCAATTAATCGAAAGCAAACTTGTATTGACAAAGGCAGTATTTGGCTAGAAATGGGTTCAATAACAATGATGTGCCGTCTTGCGAAAATGTCTCTGTGTTATAATTGAAAAAAGATATTTGCAAGTCATAAATCGCACGCCAAGGAAAGGTGATCTGATGGGAAAGCGCGTATTGAAGCTGGAAACTAAAATAATGATGCTTGTAATTATTCTGGTCTTGGTCTCAATTGCGATTCTGGCGTCCTTTGCAACAAAATGGACAAATGAAAATGTTCAGACGCGGGTGGAGGAGAATATACGCAATATAGCAGCATTGGTTTCAAAATCGGAGGATGTTGCAGAAGCGCTTTCGGAAAAAGATATTTCAGGTGCCATACAGACCGAGATTTCCAGATATCTTGAAGCGGTTGATGACATAGAATTCATTGTTGTCGCAGACATGGAAAGCATAAGGTATTCTCACCCGGTTGAGTCGCGTATCGGAAAAAAATTCGTCGGTGGCGACGAAAAAAGGGTTGTCTCGAACGGTGAATCGTATATTTCGGAGAGCGTTGGAACCCTTGGCAGATCCCTGAGGGCCCTTGCTCCCATATTCCACGATGGCGAGCAGGTGGGTTTTGTAGCAGTTGGAACACTGACCAAAAGCATAGACAAAGCAAAGAAGGATGCACTGAGAACGATAGGCTTTCTTGTTGTTCTTACTGTATTCATTGGCATAGCGGGAGCGTTTCTATTGGCTGGAAACATAAAAAAATCACTGCTGGGGCTTGAACCGGAGGAAATTGCAAAGCTTTATACGGAAAAGACCGGAATGCTTGATGCAATTCACGAGGGCATAATTTCTGTTGACGGTGAAGGGAATGTAACCCTTGTAAATGATTCGGCTCTGCAAATATTGGGAAGCAGACAAAAGGACGCATCAAGCCTTGTTGGAAAGAGTGTGGAGTCGGTATTTCCTACAAGCCGGCTGAGAATTGTATTAAGGACGGGTAAAGCCGAATACGACAGCGAGCAGGTTGTAGGGGACAAAATCATACTGACCAACCGTGTGCCGATAATAAGGGAAGGAAAAATACTTGGGGCATTGGCTACATTCAGGGACAAGACTGAAATGCTTAAGATAGCAGAGGAATTGACGGGAGTCAATCAAATAGTTGAAGCCTTAAGGGCCAACACGCATGAATTCATGAACAAGCTTCATGTGGTCTTGGGACTGATACAGATAAAGGATTATGCTGAAGCAGAGAAATACATCATGGGTATTACCAGGAATCAGCAGACCTTGACTGCCGGTATTGTAAAAAGAATTCAGGATCCCACTGTCGCAGGTCTTCTATTGGGGAAAATGAGTCGTGCAGGCGAATTGGGAGTAATAGTGCAAATCGATGAGAGAAGCCGTCTCGAACGCCATCATGGACGAATAAAGAGCAGCTCGATTGTAAAGATATTGGGCAACTTGCTTGAAAATGCATTTTTTGCGACAACTAGTACAGAAGAGAACAGGGTTGTAAAGCTGTATGTTTTCGAGGACAGCGAGTCCATTTTCATGGAAATAGAAGACCGGGGAATAGGAATTTTAAAAGCCGACCTGGGCAGAATATTCCAAAAGGGATATACGACAAAAGAAGGAAGCGGCGGAGAAGGACTTTTCATTGTGAGAAAAACGGTTAAAGAGTTGGGCGGAGTGATTAGCGTCGATTCCGAAAAAGGCGTGGGAACCTTGTTCAGAGTGACGCTGCCCAAGGAGGTGGAGCATGATTAAGGTGTTGGTAGTGGAAGACGATCCCATGGTGGCTTACCTTAACCAGAGGTATGTCGATTCGATTGCAGGATTTTCCGTTGTCAAGAATATTGGCGACGGAGAGGAGGCATTAAGAGTACTGAGAACCGAAGACATTGATTTGGTGATTCTTGATATTTATATGCCCAAGGTAGACGGCTTGAAGCTGTTGGAGGAGATACGCAATCGTTTTATACATGTGGATGTTATACTTGTTACAGCCGCAAAGGAACTTGAAGTCATAGACAAGGCCCTTAAACTTGGGGCGGTGGATTATCTCATCAAGCCTTTCAAATTTGAAAGGCTTAAGGATGCTTTGGAGAAGTACAGGGGAAGATACAAATTTTTCAATGAAGAGGGTTCAGCCAGCCAGGAGGATATAGACAAACTGACAAAGGGCAGATTGGCGGATTTAAAGAGCAGAAAAAGTTTGCCAAAGGGATTGCATGAAAAAACTTTGGAGAGGATAAGAATCAAGCTTAAAGAAAACGAGGATGTTTTTTTAAATGCTGACGAGGTTGCTGAGAAAACCGGCGTAAGCCGTGTTACAGCCAGGAGATATCTTGAGTATCTGGATTCAATCGGAGCTATAGAGTGTGAAGTCGAGTATGGAAGCGTAGGCCGGCCAAGTTATGTGTACAGATTAATAAAAGAGTAAGAATAGAATTTGTGGTTTTTATGAACTTTATGTGGAATATGAATAAAAATGCGTTGAATAATCGGGCCTTCAGGACCGGTTATTCTTTTTTTAATCGACAAAACATTAACGAAATGTTTTTTATTGACTAAATGTTTTTCTTAAGATGGTAATGCTTGCCAATTGGCAAGCCTCGTTTATTATGAAAACAAGAAATTGACTTTTAAACGAATTCATTCATGGGGGGCGTATTATTATGAATTACTCGGAAATAAGCTTAAAAATGCATGAGGAAAACAAGGGGAAGATTTCTGTTGTTTCGAAGGTGGCTGTTGCAAACAAGGACGATCTGAGCACTGCATACACACCCGGAGTGGCTGAACCCTGCAGAAAAATCAATGAAGACAAGAATCTTGTTTACAAATACACATCAAAAGGGAATCTCGTAGCTGTTGTAAGCGACGGTACGGCGGTGCTTGGACTCGGCGACATAGGGCCGGAGGCAGCAATGCCGGTAATGGAGGGCAAGGCTGTTTTGTTTAAAGAATTCGGGAATGTGGACGCTTTTCCTATTTGCCTGGATACAAAGGATGTAGACGAGATAGTGGAAACGGTCAAGAGGATGGCGCCAACCTTTGGAGGAATAAATCTTGAAGATATTTCGGCTCCCAGGTGCGTTGAAATAGAGAGACGCCTTAAGGCAGAACTGGACATACCGGTTTTCCATGACGACCAGCATGGAACAGCGGTTGTTGTGATTGCAGGGATGATAAATGCACTGAAGCTTGCCGAGAAGAGAATCGAGGATGTAAGGATAGTAATAAACGGAGCGGGCAGCGCGGGCAGCGCGATTGCCAAAATGCTTTTAGCCTTGGGCGCAACAGACATAAAAGTCTGCGACAGGCGAGGCATACTCCATCCCGGCGCGCCTAAAAACGATTTCAGCAAGGAAGAGATTGCAAAGCTGACAAACGCCGAAGGAATTACGGGCTCATTGACCGATGCAATGAAAGGGACGGATGTTTTCATTGGAGTATCCGCCGCCAAGGTTGTTTCAGAAGAAATGGTTGCTTCAATGAATGAAAAGCCTCTTGTATTTCCAATGGCTAATCCCGAGACTGAAATAATGCATGACTTGGCTAAAAAAGCGGGGGCATTTGTGGTTGGGACAGGAAGAAGCGATTTTCCGAACCAATTGAACAATGTATTGGCATTCCCGGGAATTTTCAGAGGAACTCTCGATGTAAGGGCTTCAGACATAAACGAGGAAATGAAAATTGCGGCATCGATAGCGATTGCTTCAATCATAGAGGAAACAGAGCTTACTCCGGAATATATCATTCCGAACCCGTTTGACGAACGAATAGTTGAAAGGGTGTCAAAAGCGGTTGCAGACGCTGCTGTAAAAAGCGGTGTTAGCAGGATATAGAGCAATTATACAATATTATGAGGAGGTTTTTAAATGGCAACGTCATTAAAGCTTGAAAGCAACATGGGCGAAGAGAAAGGTTTCAAAATCATGGGAATGTCCCTGCCGGTTTTCGGTGTATGTGCGGCAGTGGTATTTGCAGCGGTTTATATGGGGGTTCTTCCGGGAGGTTTGGTTGGGGCAATTCCCTTCATGATGGTTCTCGGAGCAATTCTCGATGAAATCGGAAACAGAACTCCAATAATCAAGGACTATTTCGGTGGAGGACCCATAGTTGTAATATTTGGAAGTGCGGCTTTGTTCACTTATGGAATAATCCCGGCAAAGGTAACCGATATTGTTGTAGCATTCACAAAAAGCGGAGGCTCATTCCTCAGCTTCTACATTGCCGCGCTAATAACAGGCAGCATACTCGGAATGGACAGAAAGCTCCTTATCAAAGCATCAGTTCGCTATCTCCCTGCCATTTTAGGTGGAGTTGCAGTGGCACTGGGTCTTGTGGGAATAGTTGGCGGGCTAATGGGATTTGGAATGAAGCAGGCGATACTCTACATCGGCGTCCCTATCATGGGTGGCGGAATGGGAGCCGGAGCGGTGCCCCTTTCCGAAATGTTTGGTGATTTCTTCGCTGTCGATCCAAAAGAAATGCTTTCAGTCATGATTCCAGCGCTTGCAATGGGCAACGCAATGGCAATCGTAGTGGCCGGCTTGCTTGACAAGCTTGGCAAAGCCAAACCTTCCCTCACGGGAAACGGCGAGCTTATGATAGCAAAGGACGACGATTTCAAACCTACTGAGACAAATTACGCAATAGACGTAAAGCTCATGGGTGTTGGAATGGCATTGGCGACAACCTTCTTCGTATGGGGCAAAATACTCGCCAAATTCATCCCTATTCATTCATACGCGCTAATGATAATTTCAGTTGCTGTATTCAAGGCTTTTGGAATACTTCCGAAACGTTATGAAGTAGGTGCAAACCAGTTCTTCAGATTCATAATGGACAACCTTACCCCGGCACTTCTGATTGGAATCGGAGCTGCATATACAGACCTTGCAGCAGTACTATCGGCATTTACCGTTCAGTACATCATACTCGTTGCAGTTACAGTCGTAGGTTCCGTAATAGGATCAGGAATAGTAGGATACTTCATGGGATTCTATCCAATAGAGTCAGCCATAACAGCAGGGCTTTGCATGGCAAACATGGGCGGAACCGGAGACGTAGCGGTTTTGTCGGCTTCAAAGAGAATGGTTCTAATGCCTTTTGCGCAGATTTCATCCAGACTTGGAGGAGCGTTCATAATAATACTTGCAACAAGCCTGCTTAAAATATTCGCATAGATGTATTTATGAATAAACGGACTGAAAGGGACAGACCTTTTCGTGTCCATCCATATTATGGCAAAGGATGCGGCTCGTTCGCATCCTTTTGCTGTTGTATATTCTTAATATAATAGGAAAAGGGACTGAAATTTATCGGCATGGGGGAATAATCGTGGATGAAAAAGTAAGAATAGTTGATATTCAAAACGATATCGAAAGAAACCGCGTGGTTTCGTTTCTCTACGAATCCTTTGGTTTGGGTTTCGACGAGGACACAGAAAAAACACTTGTTCTGGAGAGAAACGGTTCTATCATTGCAACAGCTTCTTTTTCCGGAAATGTATTGAAGCAGATTGCCATTGATGAAAGGTTTCGAGGTGAGGGTCTTATGGCTCCCCTTTTGGGGGCGGCAATGCATGAAATGATATCTATGGGACATTCGCATGTTTTTGTATTTACAAAGCCGGCAAACATTGAAACATTCAGGGGATTGGGTTTTCGCAAGGTCGCCGGATCATTTACGGAGGCCGCACTTCTTGAATGGGGTTCCTACGGGATTGACAGCTATAAAGAAGAACTTGCCGGATTCAGAAGAAATGAAAATGGGAGAGCTTCGGCAATTGTGGTGAATTGCAATCCGTTTACGAAAGGTCATCGTTATCTGATAGAATGCGCCAGCAGTGAATCTGAATCGGTGTACGTGTTCGTTGTCGAGACCGAAAAGTCTTTATTCAAATTCAGTGAAAGGATTGAAATGGTTAGAGAAGGGGTTGGGGATCTTGGCAACGTTGTGGTTTTGCCTGGAGGCAATTACATAATATCGTCTGCGGCATTCCCGTCATATTTTACGCATTTGAATGATCTGTTGAGAGTTCAAGCTGAACTTGATGCCGAAATTTTTGCTGAGCATATAGCTTCTACGCTGGGAATTGAGAGGCGATGGGTTGGAAGGGAACCGTATTGCAAGGTGACCGGGACTTACAACGATGCGCTTGAAAAAATCTTGGATTTATATGATATAAGGCTGTCAGTCATTGACCGTCTTGAGAAAGAAGGAAGAATTATCAGCGCAAGCACAGTACGGGAGGCTTTGAGAACCGGGGACATGGAGACGGCCCGCAGCATGGTTCCGCAAACCACATGGGATTACATTTCATCGGACAGGGCCAAGCCGACAATAGAAAAAATAAGACAGACTTTGTCACGGCACTAGGAGGTGCGAGATATGGGGAAAAAGAATGCGAAAGCTGGAAGCCTGGAATCGAGTGATTTGCTGGTAGTAATAGAAGAAAAGGAAGCGGGAGAAAAATTGGAAATTGTAATGAACAGTATCGTCGAAAAGCAATATGGGGATAGAATTATTGAAATCGCACATGAAATTGCAGCCCTGAAGGGTATGGACAATGTGCGGATTCTGATACAGGACAGGGGAGCATTGGATTATGCAATAAGAGCCCGAATTGAAACAGCCATAGAACGATACGAGAGGGGTGTTTAAGATGGGGACGAATTTGCTATTTGTACCGGGAAACAATCCGGCAATGGTTCAGAATGCGGGAATTCTTGGAGCAGACACGGTTATTTTTGATTTGGAGGACGCGGTTGCAGGAAACGAAAAGGACGCCGCAAGAACCTTGCTTAAAAATGCGCTTGAAAGCATGGAATACGAAGGCTGCGAAACATCGGTCAGGATAAATGCCATGGATACCACGCACTGGGAGAAGGACCTTAGAACGGTCGCGGTTGCGGGGATTGATGGCTTGGTCATACCTAAGGCCGAGCGAGGAGAGGACATAAAAGCAATATCCGAAATTCTGGATTCCATTACCGAAGCTGAGGACATATTCCTTATACCTTTGGTTGAATCGGCATTGGGAGTTGAAAACGTTTATGAAATTGCCGCATCATCTAAACGCATCAGGGGTATTTTCTTCGGCGCCGAGGACTATACGGCAGACATAGGAGCTGTAAGGACAAAAGGAGGCGAGGAAATATTCTGGGCAAGGGGCAGGATAGTAAATGGCGCGGCGGCGGCAGGTGTTGAGGCAATCGACACTCCATTTACGGATGTAGAGGATATAGAGGGGCTTAAAAAGGATACAATTTTTGCAAAAGCTTTGGGCTTTGATGGAAAGGCTTCAATATCTCCAAGGCATTGTGGATTCATTCGGGAAATTTTTTATCCACAAGATGAAGAAATCCGTTATGCAATCCGCGTCATGGATACCGTAAAGGAAGCTGAAAAGTCAGGCAAAGGAGTGGCTTCCATGGATGGAAAGATGATAGACAAGCCGATTGTATTGAGGGCTCTGAAAGTTTTGAGGGCAGCCGGCATAAAGGAGGATTTCCGCTATGAGTAAAATAAGAGTGTCGCTAAGAAAAGCCATAATCGCTTCAGGATTGAAAAACGGGATGACTGTTTCATTTCATCACCATCTCAGGAATGGCGATTTCGTGATTAATATGGTGATGTCCGAAATTGAAGACTTGGGAATTTCGGATATCCGAATAGCAGCAAGTTCTTTTTTCCCTATTCATGGCAGCCTTGTAAGGCATATAAAGACAGGCACCATTACAGCCATAGATTGTAATTACATGTCGGGACCACTTGCGGAAGCTGTTACAAACGGCATGCTGCAAAAGCCTGTAATGTTCAGGACGCACGGTGGAAGGCCAAGGGCGATTATGGATGGAAGCCTGAAAATTGATGTGGCGTTCATCGCATCTCCTTCAAGCGATGATATGGGAAATCTAAATGGCGCAAGCGGGCCTTCTTCATGCGGATCACTGGGATACGCAATGCCTGACGCTCTCATGGCCGGAAAGGTGATTGCCATAACTGACAATCTGGTTGCTTATCCTAATGGACCTGTCAGCATAGACGAGACAAATGTGGACCATGTTGTTGTTGTAGATTCCATAGGCGACCCTTCAGGAATAGTGTCCGGGACAACGCAGGTTACGCGTGATCCTGTTGGTCACGTCATAGCGCGTCATGCGGCGGATGTAATCGAGGCTTCGGGACTGCTCAAGGACGGAATTTCGTTTCAAACCGGAGCCGGAGGCGCCTCTCTTGCAACAGCCCATTACTTGCGCGAGAAAATGGTTTCTGGAGGGATAAAAGGGAGTTTCGGAATGGGCGGAATAACAGCATTTTTTGTTGATATGCTGGAAGACGGACTGTTCGAAAAATTGATTGATGTGCAATGCTTCGACCTCGATGCCGTGAGGTCTATAAGGGAAAATCCAAACCACATTGAAGTTTCGGCATCTCAATACGCAAATCCGTCGGCTAAAAGCTGTTCAGTCGAGAGTCTCGATGTAGTGGTTTTAGGCGCTACAGAAATAGATACAGATTTCAATGTGAACGTGCTTACCGATTCAAGCGGGAATATAATGGGTGGGTCGGGTGGCCACAGTGATACCGCCCAAGGCGCCAAATTGACCATAATAGTCGCCAACTTGCTCAGGGCGCGTTTGCCTATCGTCGTTGACAGGGTTACAACGAAGGTTACCCCGGGGGAAACGGTTGATGTTCTTGTTACTGAAAGGGGAATAGCAGTCAACCCGGCAAGAGTGGACTTGATGAAGTCTTTAAAGGAAAAAGGATTGCCAGTTGTCGATATTGTCGAGCTTAAGGAAATGGCTGAAAAAATGGCAGGGAAGCCGCGCAAGGTTTCGTTCACCGACAGGGTAATCGGATTTGTCGAGTATAGGAATGGAGAAATAATCGACAAGGTTTACCAACCGGCCAAGGAGTGATACGTATGAAAGCAGCCGCCATTCTCAAGGCGCGTGAAGAGAGAGGCCTTGTAATAGAAAAGCTTGAAAAAGCATATTCCAGGGCTGTGATTTCTGTAACGGTCAACATACCGGGAGGAAAGAAGTCGATCGAGGACTATTCATGGATTGGAATGTTGGCATTCAATGAGTTCAGAAGGCGATTGCCTAAAGGTGCAATAATTCACGAAGCATTCAGGGAGCGCGATGACGGGCCGGAGGGCTTTATCGTATCTTTAGGAAAACCTGAGGAATTGAAGAAAATCGCAGTGAATATTGAGGAGACCCATCCGCTGGGACGCTTGTTCGACATAGACATATCCGGCCATAGCCGTTTGCGCAGCGGAGAAAAACGTGCTTGTTTGCTTTGCGGGGGGGATGCAAACAGATGCAGAAGGCTCGGAAAACACAGCATTGAAGACTTGATGTTCGAGATTGATTCTTTGATTGAAAATTGGTACTCATCCATTGTGGAAAAAGCAGCCGGATCCGTTGCAGTGGCAATGAGGAAAGAGATTGATGCTACGCCAAAACCCGGCTTGGTTGACAGGAACAACGATGGGGCGCATACAGACATGAATCACGGCACAT
>PKTO01000272.1 GCA_002869095.1 Clostridiales bacterium | reverse complement strand
ACTCCGAGTAGGTGTGTGTGGTACCAACGAATCCGAATCCCGGACCTATGTTGCCGAGTGTGGCGGCCACTGCGCTTGTTGCTCCCAAAAAGCCTATTCCCTCGAGTTAAATTGCGACCGAGCCCAGTATGAATATTAGCATGTAGAGCATGAAGAAACCAGCTATGTTGAGCAGGGTGTCTTCCGCAACCGGCTCTTTGCCCAGTTTTACTGCCACAATTGCGCGGGGGTGGAGAATTTTTGTGATCTCCCTCTTTATAAGCTTGATCAGTGCGAGTATTCTTATGACCTTGATGGATCCTCCTGTGGAACCTGCGCTGCCGCCGACGAACATGAGCATGAACAGCACGCTTCTCGAAAAGGCAGACCACTTTTCATAGTCGAATGTGGTGTAACCCGTTGTGGTCATTATTGAACTCGCCTGGAAAAGCGAGTGGGTGAACGATTCGAACCAATCGTGGTATACGTGGAAATTATTGTCTATGGTTATGGCAAGCACGCTTACGAAAATGATTCCCAAATAGAACCTGAATTCGGAATTGTTTGCGACGTCCCTCCATTTGCCTTTGAAGAGGCTGTAATAGAGAGAAAAGTTGGCGCCGGACATTATCATGAATATTGATATCACATTGAATATGTATGCGCTTCCGAAGGCTCCTATGCTTGAGTTTCTTGTCGAAAAGCCTCCGGTCCCCAGTGTTCCGAAGGTGTGTACAGCCGCCTCGAAGGCGGTCATTCCTCCGAACATGAGAAGGGCGAATTCAGCAAGTGAAATTATTATATAAGCCCTGTACAGTATTTTTGCGGTTTCCATTATTCTCGGGGCGATCTTGTCGGCTATGGGTCCCGGGCTTTCCGCCTTGAAGACATGGAATCCGCCTGTTCCCATTATGGGAAGTATGGCAACGGCAACGACGAGTATTCCCATACCTCCAACCCAGTGGGTGAATGACCTCCAGAAGAGTATTCCCATGGGAAGAATCTCTATGTCGTTTATTATGGTTGCCCCTGTTGTGGTGAAGCCCGACACGGTTTCAAAAAACGCGTCCACATAACTTGGTATGGACCCGGACAGGTAAAAGGGAAGAGCGCCCAGGAGGGATGAAAAAAGCCATCCGAATGTTACTATGGCAAGGCTTTCCTTGACCTTCAGAACCTTGTTCTTAAGCGGGATTCTCGTAAGCGCAAAGCCCGCCGAAGCAGTTATTGCTATGCTTGCCGCGAAAGGAATTGTGTCGCTTTGGTTGTGAGAGTACGAAATAATCAGCGGCGTAACCATGCCGAGAGCAATTATCAACAATAAATAGCCTAAAACTTTGAATATCATTCTGTGATTCATCAGCGGCCGTCCTTTAAGTGGAAGAATTTTTCGAGCTTTGGAACTTCAGACATGAGCGAGAAGACTACTATCCTGTCCCCTTCCTGTATAACCGAATTGCCCTTTGGAATTACAACCTTTCCGCCATGGACTATTGCCCCAATTATTATGCCTTTGGGGAGATTGAGGTCCATAATCGGTTTTCCAAGGAAATTCCAGCTCTTTGATGCAATTATTTCGCTGACTTCAGCCTGTCCGTCAAGCAGAAGCGAAACGGAAACCACCTTTCCGCCGCGGATGTATTTCAGTATGTCGCTTGCAGTTATGTTCACAGGGTTTATCGCCAAGTCTATCCCCAGCTGCTCGATTATATGGATGTAGCTTTGCCTCGATATCTTTGCGATCACCTTTCCTACATTAAGCTGCTTGGCACGGAGCGACATGAACAGGTTCTCCTCGTCGAATCCGGTGACGCCTATGAATGCGTTCATTTCGGAGAGGTCTTCCTCCTCCAGAAGGTTTGCCTCCGTTCCGTTTCCGTGGATTACAAGAACGTTGTCGTTCAGGCGTTCCGCAAGCTGTTTGCATCTGTCCAGGTTTGATTCGACTATTTTTACGGCGATATTTTTTTTGGAAAGCCGCTCGGCAAGATAGTATCCCACTTTGCCTCCGCCGAGAATCATTACCTTTTTCATTGCCTTGTTTCCGACCGGCTGATGCAGGCTCTTGGCTATACCGTCTATCTTGTTCTTCTGCCCCATCACATAAATTATGTCGTTTTCTTTGAGAACTGTTCCTCCGTGGGGTATTATAACTTCGCCTTCCCTCGATATGGCGGCAATCAGAAGGCCGTCCATATAGCTGAGCTCGCTTACGCTCTTGTTCATGAATGCGGGAAGATTCTTGATGTTGAAGTTTACAAGGGAAACCTTGCCCATTGCATATTTTCCGAAATAGAAGGTGTAGCTTTCCATGAGATATCTTAGTATTTCGTTTGCGGTGGCGAGGTCGGGATTTACCACATGGTCTATTTTGTATGTCTTCTGTATGAATTCAAGCTGATTGGAATACTCGGGGTTTCTTATCCTTGCAATGCTTCTCTTGCACCCGAGCTTCTTGACCATCGAGCTTATGAGTATGTTTGTTTCGTCATCGCTCGTCACGGCAATCGCCAGATCATATGTCGATATGTTGAGTTTTTCGAGTATTTCCTTTCTTGCTCCGTTTGCGTTTATGGTCAGAACGTCCATATGGTCCTTCAGTTTTTCGAGGACAATGGGATTGCTGTCCATTATGGCAACATGCATATCGCTGCTGAGCATGGAGGTTGCGAGTTTGGTGCCCAGTTTTCCGGCTCCTATAATAAGTACTTTCATGATTCACCAACCTTTTTATTTATTGATTGCGCATAAAAAGATGAACTTTCTTCGGAATTTGCCATCCTTATCGAATATATCATAAGTTTATCAAAGAGTAATAGCGATATAAAGGAATAATGGGCATTTTGCATGCATTTTTCATTTATATGTATTGATCCAAGGGGAAAAGAGTGGCGATATCCGTTTTGCAGGGCGTAAAAAAGCGTCTGGAGGGTATGTATGTACAAAAGGCGGTTTGATGTGTTCAAGAAGGGAGACGGAGTCATGAGAATGGTGCCTTACATAAGATTGAACGGCAATTGCGAAGAAGCATTGAATTATTACAAGAGGCTGCTTGACGGAGAGACGACCTACATCATGAGATACGGGGAAGCCCCCGGGGGAATGTGGAATGTAGAGGGCAGCGAGAACAAAATACTGCACGCAAGCCTTCTGGCCGGAGAGGTTGTTCTGTACTTGTCGGATATTCTGGAGGACATGGACTTGACTGAAGGAGAGACGGTCTCGCTGACTCTCGAGCTCGAGCCCGAAGAGAGGATGGAGTCGATCTATGAGGAGCTTGCAAAGGATGGAAGGGTTGTGGTGCCCATGCAGGACACTTTTTGGAACGCAAGGCATGCAACCGTTACGGACAAGTTCGGAGTCACCTGGATAATAAACCAGGACAAGGCTTAGGGAAGTTGAAATCGAGCTTGGTCCATGTGGACAAGTGGCCAAAAAAGAAAAAGCCTGTGGAAAACCCCGATTATTTATCGGTTTTTCCACAGGCTTTTATCACATCCAGTATATCCATAGGGTGGTTTATTATATAGTCGGGATTCATTGACCTCAGCCTTTCATATCCTGCGATGGTCCATGAGACCAAGACGAAAACGATTCCGGCGTTTTTTGCAGCCAAAAGGTCGTGACGGCTGTCGCCCACGAAAATAGTGTTTTCAGGCTTGGAGTCCAGAAGCTCCATGGCTTTCAAGAGCCCTTCCGGATGGGGCTTGCTGTTTTCCACATCGTATTTTGAAAGTATTGTGCTGAAATACTTGGACAATCCGAACTTTTCAAGACCGTGCCTGATCCCGCCGATTCCTTTGCTGGATACTATGCCCAATTGAAAGCCTTCTTTGTAAAGGGTTTCAAGCATTTTCCCAACTCCGTCAAATTCTTTGGTGAGGCTGTCGCGGCGTTTGTTGTATAGGCTTCTGTAGAGCTTTAGAAATTCAGGATAGGCGGCCTCCAATTCGTCTCCGAAACAGCCGTGTATGTGTGCCATCTGATCCCTAAGCGGCTTGCCGAGGATTTCATCGAAGTCTTCTTCGGCAAGTTCTTTGCCTCTGTGTTTCAGGGAAATTTCATTCAATGTGAGCTTTATTATTTCATTTGTGTTTACCAGGGTGCCGTCGAAATCGAAAAGAACAGTCTTTATCATTTTGATTGCCTCCTTTAATTGTAATGACATTATACATTATAGCTGATCAAAATCAAAAAAAGGATTGTTAATGGCAAAAGCCTATTGGGTATCAAGTAAAAATATGGGACTATTATTTGATTTGGAGGAAAAAGATGGCTGAACTTTATAAAAAGCATTTCATGAAGCAAAAGATGATGGAAAGAATGCTTTGGGCGCTGGCGCCGGCGGCTCTCGGATCGGTATGGTTTTTCGGATTGAGGGCTTTGCTTGTGATGGGCGTTTCGGTTTTGTTCGCATGTTTTGCCGAATGGCTTTTCGTGAGGAAAAATGGAGGAAGAATATCCGAGGCGGCCCTTGTAACAGGGCTCATATTCGCTCTCTCCATGCCGCCGAAGGTTCCGCTTTGGATTGTTGCACTTGGAATTTCATTCGGCATGGTTTTCGGAAAGATGGCATTCGGAGGATTCGGCACAAATCTTTTCAATCCCGCGATAGCGGCAAGGGCTTTTGTATACATATCGTTTTCAAAGCCCATAAACGCCGACTGGACCGGAGTTGCGACCGGGGCTTTTGGAGGGTTTTCAAAGTTCCTGGGTCCCGACATCCAGGCGGTTTCTTCCGCTACGCCTCTCTTGGCCTTCAAGAATACCGGAGAGGTTTTCCCCTACATGAAACTAATTCTTGGAAACGTTTCGGGGTCGATGGGAGAGACAAGTGCGGTTTTGATCCTTATAGGCGCCGCATATCTTATCAAGACCAAATCGGCCGACTGGAGGCTTATGGCAGGAATGGCGACCGGTTTTTTCACCCTTTCCGCCATACTCAGTCTTCTGCAGCCCGAGCTGGTGGCAAATCCGATTTACGGGGCTCTTTCCGGTTCATTCCTTTTTACGATGGTTTTCATAGTGACCGAGCCCATTTCGGCTCCCAAAACATCGAAAGGGAAGTTCATATACGGGATGCTGGCAGGGGTGGTGGTTGTAATAATAAGGGGATATGCACTGTTTACAGAAGGAACCACATTTGCCATACTCGTGGCCAACACATTCGGACCGCTTGTGGATGAAGGCGTGCGGCATTTTGAAAAAAGGGAAAAGAAGGTGATTGCCTCATGACCGAAGAAAAAAAGGCGGTGGGTAGGCCATTGCATGAAACATACTACTATCCTGTGATTTTCATGGTTGCTCTGACGGTTGTTTTCATATCCGTACTGGCATATCTGAACGATTCCACAAGGGAAATAATCGAGACAGCCGGCCAAATAAACGAAAAGGAAAGCATTCTGTACGTTTTGGGGATAGACCACGATTCTACAGTCGAAGGCATACAGTCTGCCTATGAAGAGGGCGTTGAAGAAGAAACCTCTGCTTTTGTCGCCAAAGAATCTGGAATAGAGGCCTTTTTCTTCACTGGAAGCGGGCTCTGGGGCGATATAGAAGGATTCATTTCCATCTCGAGAGACATGAAAACTCTCGAGGGGCTGACCTTCACCAAGCAGAGCGAGACGCCTGGATTGGGAGGCAGGATAGAGGAGCTGTGGTTCAAGGAACAATTCAGAGGGGTTGAAATAGATTCTGCTGAAGGCGGCCCTCTTGCATACAGGCCGGAACCTGGAGGCAATGTCGACGCCATTTCAGGAGCGACATCGACCTCGAAGGCCGTGCTCAATATACTCAATCCGTTTATAAGGGAAAAGCTTGACGAATCGGGAGGGGGAGGATCAAATGGCCAAGATTAAGACGAAGGATGTATGGATAATGGGAATATGGAAAGAGAATCCTGTGGTCATACAGGTCTTGGGTATCTGCTCGGCACTGGCCGTGACCAACAGAATGGACAATGCCCTCATAATGGGGGCAGGCCTGATATTCGTAACGGCCTTTTCAGAGTTCACTGTTTCCATCCTGAGGATGCATACTCCCAAACACATACGCATGATGGTCCAGGTCCTCATAATTTCGGCTTTTGTAATCATCGTGGACATTTACCTGAAGGCGTATCTTCCAAATGCAAGCAAGGCTTTGGGGCCTTATGTGGGACTCATAATAACAAACTGCATAATAATGGGGCGCTGCGAAGTTTTCGCCCAGAAAAACAGGCCGGCAATTTCATTCCTTGACGGCATTTTCAACGGCATAGGGTACACGCTCGTGCTTATGGTTGTCGCCTTTGCCAGGGAGCTCTTGGGATTCGGAACATTTTTCGGCATTCCCGTAATGGGTCAGGGATGGATGAACTGGGTCATAATGATCATGCCTCCGGGGGCCTTTTTCATGCTTGCCCTGGTTGTATGGGGAGTCAATACCGTGAGGGAAAAACAAGAGACTTCGGAAAGTGCCGGGGAGGTGAAGGCCAGATGAACGGACTTAATCCATTTGTACTTTTTGCGGCTTCTATTTTCACCAGCAACATGATACTGGCAAATTTTCTTGGAATGTGTTCCTTCATAGCAGTTTCCAAGGACATAAAAACTTCATTGGGCCTTGGCCAGGCGGTTACATTCGTGCTTACATTCACGACAGTCATAAACTATCTGCTTTACAGGTACGTACTGATACCTATGAATCTTGAATATCTGAGATACATAGTATTCATAATAAGCATAGCAGCTTTCGTCCAATTGGTTGAGATGATAGTGGAAAGGCAATTGCCGGTCCTGCATCATGCCCTTGGCATATTTTTGCCGCTCATAACGGTCAATTGCGCAATCCTGGGGGTTTCACTCTTTATGGTCATACGCAAGTACAGCCTGGTGCAGTCTGTCGCATTCGGTTTCGGTTCGGGTGTGGGATGGACCATGGCGATTGTGGCTCTTGCGGGACTGAAGAAGCGCCTTAATGAAAGCAGGGTGCCGAAAGGCCTTAGGGGGGCAGGAATAACGCTGATAATAACCGGGCTTATGGCGCTTGGCTTCATGGGTTTTTCGGGAATGGTGCAGATATCCTGAAGGAGGGGATTTGATGAATGGAATTGTGAATACGGTTGCCGTCATGTCCGGAATCACAGGATTCCTGGCTTTCATTCTCACCCTTGCCAGAAGGACGGTTGGCGACTACGGAATGGTTGAAATAACGATCAACGACAAAAAGAAGCTCGAGGTCAGGGGGGGAGACTCCCTTTTGTCGGCTCTTTCATCCGAAAAGATTTTCATACCTTCCGCATGCGGCGGGAAAGGGACCTGCGGGTATTGCAAAGTGAAAGTCCTGCAGGGAGGAGGGGCTGTGCTCCCGATGGAGGAGGGGCTCGTTCCGGCCGATGAAATTGATGAGGGGGTGCGCCTTGCATGCCAGGTCAAGCTTAAGGAGCCTATCAAGATAGAAATACCAGACGAGCTTTTCAATGTCAGGGAATACAGCGCCGTCGTCAGAAAGATAGAAGACATCACTCCAAAAATAAAGCATCTGGTTCTCGACATAGTCGAGGGAGGGGAAATAGACTTCAAACCGGGGCAGTATGTTCAGCTTGTGGCGCCGCCATATGCTGAGAGCGACGAATCGGTCCAGAGGGCCTACTCTATAGCTTCATGCCCTGACGACAAGGGTTTCATAGAGCTTATAATAGGCTATGTGGAAGGAGGAATTTGCACGACGTATGTCCACAAGTACCTTAAGGAAGGCGACCATGTAAACTTCAACGGCCCGTTCGGGAATTTCTTCTACAAGGACAACGACAGGGAAATGATAATGGTTGCCGCCGGAACAGGCATGGCTCCCATACTTTCAATCCTCAGAACCATGAAGAGCTCCGGAATAAAAAGAAGGTGTTCGTTCTTTTTCGGGGCCAAGACCAGGGACGATCTTTTCTTCCTCGACAAAATGCAGAATCTGGAGGAAAGCCTTTTCGACTTTGAATTTGTTCCGGCACTTTCAAGGATAGGGCCGGAGGATGACTGGGAAGGCGTGAGGGGCAGAGTCACGGAACCTCTTATGAAACATATGGACAATGTGGAAAACAAGGAAGCATATCTTTGCGGAAGCCCGGTAATGATCGACGCAATAGTAAAGCTTCTGATCGAAAAAGGGATGGACGAGAAACTCATATATTACGACAAATTCTAGCGCAAACAGTCATTCCGGCCATTTGCGCTGTGGTATAATGCCTATATAAACATTTGCGAGGAGGGAATTCATGAGCGTGCATATAGAGGCTAAAAAGGGAGAAATAGCCGATACGATTCTTTTGCCCGGCGATCCGATGAGGGCGAAATTCATAGCGGAAAATTTTTTGGAGAATCCATTCTGCTACAACAGGGTGCGTGGCATGTACGGCTATACGGGAACCTACAAGGGCAAACGGGTATCGGTGCAGGGGACCGGCATGGGAATGCCTTCGATTTCAATCTACGCGACAGAGCTGATTGACGAATACGGAGTGAAAAATCTTGTCAGGGTCGGTTCGTGCGGGTCATACCAGGAAGATGTGAAAGTCAGGGACGTTCTGCTGGCACAGGCGGCATCGACCGATTCAAGCCTTATAGACAGATGGTTCGACCATATGAACTATGCTCCTCTTGCCGACTACGGGCTTTTGGAGAAGGCGGTCGCATCGGCAAGGGCCAGGGACATCGAGGTGAAGGTGGGGAATATACTGAGCACCGATGTTTTTTACAAGGAAAATCCCGGGGAATGGAAGAAGTGGGCAGATTTCGGTGTTTTAGGCGTGGAAATGGAAGCCGCCGCGCTTTATGCCATAGCCGCAAGGAGGATGGTCAGGGCGCTCGCCATTCTTACAGTGAGCGACAGCCTGGTCTCGGGGGAGTCGACCTCATCCGAAGAAAGGGAAAAAACTTTCAAGGACATGATTGAGATAGCTCTGGGAATTTTCGAATAGACAAGAGGTGGGGATCGAGATGGAAAAGAAAAGCGAAAAGAGGAACCTTCTTTCGCGCCTGAAGGAGAATTACGAAAACCTGACCGAGAGCCAGAGGCTTATCGGCAAGTATCTTATGGACAACATGGACGGGGCTCCTTTTCTTTCAGCCGCCGAATTAGGCGAAAGGGTTGGGTTTTCTGACGCCACAATAATCAGGTTTGCAAGGTCCATAGGATTTGACGGCTACAGCGACATGAAGAATGCCATAATATCCGAAACGAGCCGCATTGCAACTCCCGACGAGCGCGTGCTCAGAAGCCTTTCAAATCTTGAGGCTTCAAGGGACATGGGTCTGCAGGTGGCTGAGAAGGACCTTGAAAACCTGCAGGAATTTTTGCGTGAAATAAGCATCGGAAAAATAGAAAGGGCCGTAGATTTGATTTACGGTTCGGAAACGATCTTTTTCATAGGCATGCATGACGGCGCATTGGCCATAGACTTTTTGCTCATGCATATGAGGAGAATGGGATTCAAGGTGGTGTCAATAACCGAGGGCGGACTCGAGAACATAGAAAAGCTCGGAGCCATGGGCCAGGGAGACATGCTTATTGCAGGCAGTTTTCCCAGGTATTCCAAGACTACTATCAACGCAATCCGTTTCGCTTCCGAAAAGGGGGCAAAAATAATATCCATAACAGACAGCGAGCTTTCTCCCGCAGGGATGAAGAGCGATATCGCTTTTGCAGTAGAAACCGACAATACGGGGTTTTTCAACTCACATATGGTGACTCTCGAGTTTTGCAACATACTCCTTGTAAAGCTGCTTGAAAAGAACAAGGATTTTGTATACGAGAATCTGAAGGAGACAATCGAGGGATTTGAATTGTTTGACATGTATCTGTAGTTTTGTAAAGCGTAAAAAGCGGCAAAACTTGAAATATGAATAGGCATGTAAAATGGATTAATACAAAAATACAGGAAAAGGCGGGCCGTGGGGATGGCGTCGCCTTTTCCTGCGTTTGTAGAGTGTTCAGCCAAAAATACGGCCTTAAATTACAATGTGTATTGCAAATACTACAAAATTAAAATACAATGTAGTAAATACTACAAACATAAAGATTTCGAGGAGGTTGCTTTCATGAAAGCCGTTGGCATTACCGAAACAGTTTTAAGGGATGCTCACCAGTCTCTTATAGCTACAAGGATGACCACAGACGATATGGAGCCGATTTTAAAGAGTCTGGATGAAATAGGCTACCATTCTCTTGAAATGTGGGGAGGGGCCACTTTTGACTCATGCATGAGATTTCTGTCCGAAGATCCTTGGGAAAGGCTTAGAAGGATACGCGCAGCCGTAAAGAAAACAAAGCTGCAGATGCTGCTCAGGGGACAGAATATTTTGGGATACAAGAATTATGCTGACGACATAGTCGAGGAATTCGTTAAGAGGTCTGTCGCAAACGGAATAGACATCATAAGGGTTTTCGACGCGCTCAACGACACCAGAAACATGGAGACCGCCATTAAGACCGCAATCGCCGAGAAAGCCCATGTGCAGGCTGCAATTTCCTACACGGTAAGCCCGGTTCATACAACATCCCTTTATGTAGACCTTGCCAAGCGTATGGAGGAAATGGGCGCGGATTCCATTTGCATCAAGGACATGGCGGGGCTTTTGACTCCCTATTGCGCATATGAATTGGTGGCGGCGATAAAGGATGCGGTCGATTTGCCGCTTCAAGTGCATTCGCATGAAACGAGCGGGCTTGCGGCCATGACCTATCTCAAAGCCGTGGAAGCGGGCGCAGACAGTGTAGATACTGCAATATCGCCTTTTTCAAGAGGCACCAGCCAGCCGCCCACTGAATCCATTGTTGCCTCTTTGAGAGGGACCGGTTACGACACCGGACTCGATTTGCAAAGGCTTAATTCCATAGCCGAATATTT
>PKTO01000223.1 GCA_002869095.1 Clostridiales bacterium | reverse complement strand
ATCTTCCCGATGAAAATGTCCATTTATATTACCCCCATGCATCCTAACGACATTATACACTAATAGGCCGGGCCTTGCATCAGGCAGTAATGAGTGGAACGTGGAAAGAAAAAGATTGAAGAGCAGATTTCAGATATCTGATACCTGACATCTGTCTTTTATCTTTCGTCTTTTCGCTTTCGTCTTTTCGCTTTCGTCTTTTCGCATTTCCTGACATCTGATATCTGATACCTGACATCTGTCTTTTTTGTAACCCTTTCTTAATGCAGTCCCTCTGCCGCCGGATGTATAATGAATGCATCAGAACCAGCGAAAGGAGCTTCATATGAGAAAAGTGCTCGGCTGCATGCGAAAAGCAGCCCAGGAATACGAAATGATTGCCCCCGGCGATGTGATAGGGGTTGGAATATCGGGAGGCAAGGATTCCCTTGCCCTTCTTTACGGGCTCCACCTCATGAAAAACTTCTATCCCGTCCCATATGAAATAAAGGCGTTTTCGATAGACATGGGATATGAGGATTTTGACTTCAATCCTGTCAAACAGTTTTGCGACAGTCTGGGAATTGAATATTTCATCGAAGAGACAAAAATCTACAAGATAGTGTTCGATGTCCGAAACGAGAAGAATCCTTGCGCACTTTGCGCAAACCTCAGGAGGGGAGCCCTTTACAACCTTCTTAAAAGGCACAACATCAGCAAGGCCGCCCTGGGCCACCACCGCGACGATGCCATAGAAACCCTTCTCCTCAGCATGCTCTACGAAGGCAGGATACACTCCTTCAAGCCTGTCACATACCTGGACAGGCAAGAAATAACGGTAATCAGACCCATGGTCTACGCCGAGGAAAAAGACATAATAGGGGCAACAAGGCGCCATGAATTCCCTGTAATAAAAAGCAAGTGCCCCATGGAGGGCCGCACGCGAAGGGACTATATGAAGGAGCTGCTTCGCGGAATAGACAGCGAAGCTCCAAGGGGCAGGGATAATCTGCTTAAGGCTCTTACAAACCCCGGGCAGATGAGCATCTGGGAACCAAAGTGCAAATGAATGCGAAAGGAGAAATCCGGAAATGAAAAAAATGAATCCGATATGCCTTGCCCTGGTTTGCATTCTGGCGTCCGCTACGATTTCCCATGCGGACTACAATGTCTTGAACCGGGAAACTTTCACCGAACAAATAGGGAACGGAGTGACTTACACTGAAGACTTGATACTCACGGAAAGGGGCCACATATCTATAAGAATACTCGAAGGAAGCATTTCGGACGGAGGCGCAGGCATCGGCGTTTTATCCAACCCACAGGTCAACAAGCGTTCCACCCTTTCGGATTTTTCTGCCCTGGAACCGTCCTCAATAGGAATAGTAAACGGCGATTTCTTCGACACGGGACTTTCGGTGTCCATGGGCCCGGTGGTAAAGGACGGAGTCCTCATGTCGAGCTCAATAGGCGACTCCAGCTTCAACGCGGCATGGACAGACTCGGAAGGAATGCTTCAAATAGGCGCAATGTTCGAGGAAAAATATACGGTCAAGAACCTTTCAAACAGAAAGGAAATTGCCGTGTCATACATAAACAAGCCCTATCTTGAGCCCGGGGAGGCCATAGTGTACAACGCCTCATGGCAAGGGCTCCCGCCGCAAAAGCCCGACACGGTCTACATGGGAGTTTCAGATGGAAAGGTTGAATCATTCAAGAGCTCGGTGTCCGAATTCGGCGACGAGAAACCCGATTTCATAGTAGCGGCAAGTGGCGGGGTGAAGGCCGAGCTGATGGATGCCTTCAAGGAGAATCAGCGCGCAAGGCTCGAAATCGACACAAAACCTTCTCTTTCAAACATAGGCGACGCAATAGGGGGAGGAAGCATACTCCTTGATGGCGGCAACCTTCCGGACTCGTTTTCACTCCCCATATCCGGACTGCATCCCAGGACGGCGCTTGGAACAAACATGGAAGGCGACCGCTTCTATCTGCTTGCGGTAGACGGCAGAAACCCTTCGGCAACTGGCATGAGCGAAACGGAACTCGCCCTCTACATGAAAGGACTCGGCGTCTGGGACGCCATAAACCTTGACGGGGGCGGATCAACCGAAATGATGGCAAGGCGGCTCGGTGAAAGCGGGCTTACAATAGAAAACAATCCCTCGGGAGGGGCGGAAAGGCGCATAGCAAACGCAATTGCAGTAATAAGCCCTAATGCAAGCCTCCAGCCTTACGATTTCAAGATATCCGTATCGGACGACAAGGTGGCTTTAGGAACATCGAGGAAGCTTGAGACGCATTTCTTCGACAAAAATTTCAATCCGGCGGAAGACGATTCGAATTCCATAGACTGGGTCGTCCAAGGGAACGGCAAAGTCGAAAACGGAAGGTTCTATCCCTCAGAACCCGGGCTGTTCAGTGTAACCGGGACCTACAGAGGCAATTCTCACAGCATGGATTTGACTTGCGTGGGGAATGCAACAGGAATCGACATCTCTCCCGCAAGCATTTCACTGGACCTGGGCGAAACAGCGGAGATTGAAGCCGTCGTGCACACCGCCCAAGGATACGACATTGCCGTGGACCTGCAGGACCTGTCCTTAAGCTTCCCAGATCGGCTGGGCACATTGAACGGACAGACATTCACCGCGTCAAACAGGGCCGCGAGCGGAAAGATAAGCGCAACATTTCAAGGCAACACTGACGAAATACCCGTTTCCATAGGATACTCGTCCTTCGTGTTCAACGACTTCGAAAGCGACGGGGACACCTTTTCTTCATACCCCGAAGCGGTCACGGGTTCATACAATCTCGATGAAACGATAAAGAAAACCGGCGAATCTTCGGGTCTTATGGCATACGACTTCACAAAAACAGACGCAAGCAGGGCGGCATATCTAAACCTCGACCATACGCTTTACTCGACGCCATCGCACTTGGGGGTTTGGGTCAAGGGCGACGAAGGCGGAGGCCACTGGCTCAGGGCTCGCATAAAAGGCAGCGACGGCAAAACAAGCACAATAGACTTCGCCCGGTACGTAGACTGGACAGGATGGCGGTTCGTGGAAGCAAAAATACCTCAAAGCGCCGTATTTCCGGTGAAACTTGAAAAGGTCTACCTGGTTGAAACGGATCCCGAAAACAAAACGGAGGGGCGGATATGGTTTGACGATTTCACGGCTTTCTACAAAACTCCATACAGCGGGCAGCTGAATTCCACGGGTATAAAAATCCCCGATGACGAAAACCTTCTGAGAAGCAAGCCGGAAGATCCGGAATTGTCGATCACGGTGCTCGGAAACACCTCGCCCGTGTCAACCCTGCTCGACAGGCTAATACACATAAGCCTGTCAAAACTGGCAAATGAATCCGATTTCCTTGTTTCCTCGGGAACGCTTAGCGAAGAACTCGGAGACAGGATAACGGCTCCGGTAATAGGCGGCGAGAGCTTTTCATCGGCCGGAGGAAAAAACCTGCTCGTGCTCAGGCTCGACAATTCATCACAAAATGGACTCCGCGCCTCAAATCCTTCTCAGATACCTTGGCTGAGGGAAAAGCTGCAAAACGCTTCAGAAAAAAACATCCTCCTCTCCATGTCCTATTCGTGGAAATTCTCGGACCCGCTCGAGGAGGAACTTGTGCTGAGGTGGCTTGAAGAATACAGGATAAGGACCGGAGGAAAAACATACGCGGCAACTCCTTCAGCAGACGGGAAAATGCATTCCAGAATGATAAACGGGCTTAAAATCATCGAAGCGCCTTCAACACCGGAAGTCAAAGGTCTGGACATATTCTCCGGCCTCGACATCATGACAATCCACATGACAGAAGACGGGCTCAAATACACCGTCGACCCAATTTATAATAGACCATAAGAAAGGAAACCCACAAAGGGTTCCCTTTTTTTACGTCGCTTGAAAACTGTATTTGCTTTTAACCTTAAGCCATTATTTGACACCTGATATCCGTTCTTTATCAACACGCAGCATACTGAACATGTGCCAAAATAGAGTAAAAAAGGTCTGTCCCTTTTTAATCTTTTCCTTTCCTCTTTCCACTTACTACTTTCTACTGATTTTACCCTTTCCACTTCAAAACAGTTGTCAGTAAATGCAAAAAGTCTAAACACAAATACATTTGAAAGCTTTTTTGCTTTCTGTTCTTGCTGTTTCTTTGCCCTTGTTTTTCCTTATACCTGATACCTGACATCTGATACCTGACATCTGTTCTTATTTCTTTTCCAAAAACTCCTTAAGCCTTTCCTTCAGAGCCTCGGTTTCATCATGCCCAAGGTCCCCCGCAATGCGCTCCATGGGGCACTTGCCGGTTTTTTCCCTATTCTGTATGAAAGGAACCCTTTTGCCGAATTCGCAGTATATGCCCGCTTCGGAAAGAACCATCTCAGCCTCTTCGCTCAGCACCGCCGCATAGAGGTTCTCAATCCCGGCATCGACCGCAAGCATTGCCGCGGCCTTTCCTATGACCTTGTCCGCAAGGCTGCTTCCGCGGGCGGATTCCCTTTCCTTGGTGGCTATATCGTACATCGGGCCTATTCCGCGCCTGTCGTCCTTAAAGAGCACAACCCCGTCCCTTGCAAGCACCAGGGCCCTGCCCTCGCTCTCGAGTATTTCGATAGCCTTCTTCAAGTCGTTTTTCATGTCTTCTCCCCCTAAACCAGCATCACTATCACCGGTATGGTGAAAATTGACACAAATGTCGAAATGAATACGAGTCTCGACGCCAGATGGTAGTCGTTTTTATATTTGGATGCCATCAGGGCCGTATTCGCCGCAGTAGGCATGCCTGAAATAACCGCAGGTATTCCAACCATGTATCCCGTGAATCCAAGAGCCTTCAAAAGATAAAGCACCGCCAGGGGCACCAGGGTCTGCCTTAGCACAGAATATACCAGGGCCTTCTTGTCCGTGAGTATGTCCCTCGAATCCACATCGGCCAGTATGGAGCCAATGAAAATCATCGACAGCGGCATTGTTGCCCCTCCCAGTATTCCCAATGTGTCATAGACTATATCAGGCAGGTGTATCGAGAAGAGAAACAGTGCAAATCCTACGAAAACGGATATTATGGCCGGATTGATGAACTTCTTCAGTTCAAAGCTGGAAACCTGCCCCTTGAATTCCTCGTGGTCCTTGGTCAGGATCCACAAACCCACCGTCCATATGAAAAGGTTGAAGGGCAAATTAAAAATAGCCGTGTAGAAAACCCCGATTTTTCCGTAGACGGAATTGACCACGGGATATCCCATGTAGGCCACATTTACAAATATGAAAGCGTATTGATAAATTACCTTCTGGCTGATTTCCCCTCCCACAATCTTCGGTATGAGGAAAGAAAAAAGCATTATTATGAAGTAGATGACTAAAGATATGAGAAGTATTTTCCCGCTCTTTACAAGCATCTCCAGTGAAAAGTCGAAGTTCATTGACGTCAGTATGAGTGACGGAAGCATGACATAAAGAACAAGATTTATCATGCCTTCGTTCAAATCGTTGCTGATTATCTTAAGCCTCTTGGCAACGAATCCCGTGATTATCATGAAAAACAAAATCAAAACCTGCTGTACAACTATCAATTCATTTCCCCCTAACCTATACCCTTTGAATCAAAAAAATCGTATATGTCGTCTTCTCCGCTGTTTACAAACTCATAAAACACAGGCTCCTCCATCACCAGCTTCTCGTCCATGGAAAGCATGTCCATATAGTCCTTGCCGGCAAGGGTGTCCTGGGCTTCATTCAGCTTGTCCTCGTCGAAAGAAGCCACCACAAGCTGCTCCCCCCGCGTTATGAAATACACGCTGTGGATGTCCCCGTTCAGATAATAGAGGTCGTTTTTGACATGGTCGTTGTCCTTGTTGAAGGATGTGAAAAGGACCCCGGCCTCGTGTATGCTGTCCATCATGCTTGGATTCTCAATCTTGAAAATCATGAGGAATTCCTCTATGGCGTCTATTTCATATATTGCCAGGTGTTCCGTTTTTTTAAGCAGGAAAGCCGCCTCTATGTTGGACACCCGCATCTCCTGCAATTTCCTGGCCGACCTTATCTTGTAGCCTTCCTCTCCACATACCACATTGAATTCGGAATGCACTAAAAGATATCCCGACTTGGAATCCACAAGGGACTCCGCCCGGCAGAGCCTTCCCCTTCGGGTCCGCCTCTTGCAGGCAACCTCGTTCCTCAGAAGCACACCTTCCTTTACGTCCACACGCAGATTGTCTTCGGTAATCTTGTCCAAAAGGAAATCCGCTGCGGCATCGTCCTTGCCGAACATTCTCATCAGAAAATAATTTATGCAATGTGAATCGTTTTGAAGCGGTTCGCAAATCCTGTTCATGAGATTTCTTTCGTCTTCTTTTGAAAAGTCGACTGGAATATCCAGCAGTTTTTCAAATTCCCTGCTTCCTTCCGGCAAAGATTCTTCTTTCTTCAAATTTAAAATATAAAACCATTTTAACAGATAGACGAGTTCATTGTAAGAAATAGTTTCAAAAGTTCCTCCAAGTCCTCCCATCATGTGCAAAGCTATATAATCCACCTCGTAATTGTTAGGGTTGATAAGGCTTTCATATCCGTCAATTCCATAGGCTTCGCTGTCAAGATGAAAAAACTGATAAAAAAAATCGCCGCTGTCGAGTTCCCAGCACACTTTTACGCCGACAACCCCCATGAGCCTTGTGTTTGTGGCTTGCGCCCATCTGAAGCTGTCAGACCCTATGCCCGAAAGATTGCCTTGGTCGCGCCCGCCTTTTAGAATTTTAAGTTCAGACGATTTCTTTTCCTTCATTTCTGCCACCCGCCTTGAAACCTTTCCTATTTTTCCGAATTGCCCTTTTCGTCAGTCTCCATCATGTACTTCCTGGTGAGGACTTTTCCCAGTTCCACTCCAGGCTGATTGAAAGCGTTGATGTTCAGAAGCTCCCCGCAGTATGCAGTCTTGAGCTCCTGCATGTAAATGAACTGCCCGACAGTCTCCTCGTTTATTTCAGGGAAAACAACAGTCAGAACCGGCCTTCCAAATTCCGAAAGGGCGTCACTGGTGGCTGACTGCTCCGCATTCATGAGTTCCGAAAGCCCCCTGCCGGCCAATACCGACAGATTGTCATAATTCGAAAACTGGCCCGGAATTGCCATCTCCCTTCGAAACCTTTCGACCCTGAGGAATGTGATTATCTTGTCGTCCGGGCCCTCCGCATAAAGCTGGACCTGCGAATGCTGGTCTATTGTGCCCAGCGCCTTGACGGGAGTCTGCCCCGTATTGACGGTTTTTTCATCATTGTCCTTTTTCTTGCCGAGGCTCTCGGCCCACAGCTGGGCGTACCAGTCGGACATGTATTTCAGCCTGTCGGCATAAGGCATCATCACAGAGATGTTCCTTCCCGTTTTCATCATAGCATAGTGGACAGCTGCATCCATGAGAGCCGGATTGTCCTCCGGATAGAAATTGCTGCAGCGGTCGGACATTGCCGCGGCTCCCCTGAGGAGACCGTCTATGTCAATTCCGCATGTGCTCGCCGAAAGAAGCCCCACTGGCGACAAAACCGAAAAACGCCCTCCGACATTGCTCGGAATGTAGAAAGTGTCAAAGCCCTTTTCCCGGGAAATGTCCAGCAGTATGCTGTTTGCCCTGTCCGTGGTTGCTATGATCCTTTCAGCAACCGCCTTTTTAGGAAGGCTTTTGCTCAGCCAGTCATACACTATCATGAAATTGGACATGGTCTCGGCCGTGCCACCGGATTTGCTTATTACATTGAACACGGTATGTTCAGGCTCAAGCATGTCCAAAAGGTCTCCAACGCTTTCGGGGTCGGGATTGTCAAGCATGTAGAAACGCGGACCCTTCCGGACGCTCTTAGGTTTTTCATTGTAGTACTTGCCGTTAAGGGCTTCCTGCAGCGCAAGGCCTCCAAGATTCGAACCTCCTATTCCTATCAATACGAAATTTTCGAACCTGTCCCTTATCCATCCCGCCTTTTCCTTGACGCGTTCCAAGTCCTCCTGGTGATTTATGAGTTCCATGAATCCAAGATAGCCTTGATTCCTTTTTCTTAAAACTCTGCTGAAGGCATGCTCCAGATCATGAATCATTCCTGTCAAATCAGCTTTCGATCGGTCATATTCAAGCTTGATATCCATGGCAATCTCCTTTCCACTTGCTGATGTTTTTCCGCCTGCGGCAAAACAGTTGTCAGTTGTCAGTAATCAGTTGTCAGCAAATACAAAAGCGTTTAAAAGCAAAATACATTTGAAAGCTTTTTTGCTATCTTCTTTTGTAGTTTCTTTTCCCTTGTCTTTCCTGACATCTGACATCTGCTCTCCAGTTTTTGGCTAAAAAATGGAGTAAAAAAGGTCTGTCCCTTTTTAGTCTTTATCTTTTATCTTTCATCTTTTATCTTTCCACTTTCTACTTGCTACTGCTTTTACCCTTCCCCTGGTGCACTATATGGTAAAAAAGCGGGCTTTCAGAATAGAAGGCCTTTTCACGCGTAAGGCAATCACTGAAGCATGGCTTCCCCAGGAAATCATTTATGTCCTGGAGGCCTTCTCCGCTGTATGTGGCGGCGATGAGTTTCCCCTCGTCCATAAGAAAATACAAGCCGAAAATATCGTCGTTCATGAAATAAGTCTGATTCTTATAGTGTGAGTTGTTCCTCTTGAACTGTGTGAAAAGAATTCCCCTTTCATGGGCTTCCTTTTCTACACACGGCTTCTCGACACGCAGCGAATTGTCAAAGCAGTCCATGTCCGCAACCTTGTATATTATGAGATACTCGGTTCGCTTTATTATCATAGAAGCCTCGCCAACCGCAAGGTCTTTTTTCGCCAGGAACTGCGAGCTTACAAGCTTTACACCCTCTACAGTGTCGATGAGCCCAAGCCTTGCCATCAAAAGGAAATAGTCCGTTCCGCGCCTTGCCAATGCGTTGCAGTTGCAATACCTTGTGCCCTTGAACCTTTCCATCTCCCTGACTTCGTTCTTGAGAAGTATGGATCTGCCGGGCAGGTCAACCAAGTCCAGCCTGTTGCCCGTTACCAGCAGCTGCTTTTCCGCATCGGAGTCCCTTGCCAGAGCCCTTCCCATATAGTAATTGGCCGCCTCGAAATCCGTTTCCATCTTTTTCGAAAGCTTGTTGTCAAATTCCTCGCGGACAGATTCCGGAACAGTCCTTTCGCGAGTCAACATATGGGCATACTCGGATGTCTTGCCCGGCAAAGGCAGGTGGGATTTGAGATTTATGGAATACATCAGATTAAGCAAGTCCACCATTTCACGCTCGGAAAGATTCTCGAAATTCTCCCCGTACACGCCTATGGCTTCCTTCATCATGTCCTTTTGTTCCTCTTCCGTTCCATTTAAAAGGCTTTTGTAACCCTTTAAGCCCTCCCTTTCGAAATCCAAGCAAAAGAACTGCATAAGCCTGCCTTCCGGAACCTTCCATAAGGCATAGCACCCGGCCACACCCGTAAGCCTTGTTTTAGTGCATCCGCTTTCCAAAAATTCATTTTCTTCCGTTTTGCCGACCACATGCAAGAATCCCTTCTCCATGGGCACCTCCCCATACAAGTATCGCATTCGATGTGTTTTCGCAGCAAGATTACAGCTGCAAAACAGTTGTCAGTTGTCAGTAAATGCAAACTGCATAAACCCAAATACATTTGAAAGCTTTTATGTTTTCTTCTTTTGCTGTTTCTTTTCCCTTGTCTTTCCTGACATCTGATATCTGATATCTGACATCTACTCTTGTCTTTTCCTGCAAACTGCTCACAGCTAACTGCCCACTATTTTTGCCCTTGTTTTTCCTGATATCTGACATCTGATATCTGTTCTACAGTTTTCGGCTAAAAAATGGAGTAAAAAAGGTCTGTCCCTTTTTAGTCTTCATCTTTCATCTTTCATCTTTCATCTTTCATCTTTCTACTTTCCACTTTCTACTTTCTTCTGCTTTTACCCTTTCTACTCTACCGCTTCGATAAGCCCTTTGACCTCGCTTATCATTTGCTCTATCTTACTGGCAGCCTTTTCCTCTTCCCTCTCCATTACCGAAAAATAGATCTTTATCTTCGGTTCGGTTCCGCTGGGCCTAACCGCAAACCAGCACGAGTCTCCGAAATGGAACTTTAGGACATTGGATTTGTGGAACTTGAGAATCTCCGATTCCTTCCTCTCCAAGTTGGTTCTTGTCGATGTCAGAAAATCCGCAATCTCGGTCACCTGGCAACCGCAGACCGTTCTCGGAGGATCGTTCCTGAAGCTTTTCATTATCCTGCTTATTCGATCCTTGCCATCCCTTCCTTCAAGCCAAAGGGCAATGAGGTGGTCCTTGTAGAAGCCGTGCTTTTCCCACAATGCCCGGAGTGCGTCATGGAGAGTCATTCCCTTAGCCTTGTAGAATGCAGCCATCTCCGCCGCAATCATTGCGGAAACCACCGCATCCTTGTCCTTGGTGAAATCCCCGGCAAGGTATCCTATGCTCTCCTCATAACCGAACAGGAATCGCTTTCCGCCTTCCCTTTCCAGCTCCATCGCCTTGTCGCATATCCACTTGAATCCCGTCAGGGTTTCGTATGTGTCCACACCGTATGACTTTGCCACAGCCTCTCCCATGTCGGAGGTCACAACCGTCTTTACGATGAAGTCGCCTTGGCGTATCTTTTCGTGCGAAAGCACATAGTCTATAAGAAGCGGCCCAACCTGGTTTCCAAGCAGGGGCTCCATCTCTCCTTGTCCATTTCTTGCGGCAATTCCCACCCTGTCCGAATCCGGGTCTGTCGCTATTACGATGTCGGCATTTGTTTTGTCGGCCAAATCAAGAGCCATTTCAAGGGCCGGCGTTTCCTCGGGGTTTGGCTTCTCCACGGTAGGGAATGTCCCGTCGGGCTTTTCCTGCTCCGGCACGACCCATACCGATTCAAATCCGTCCCTGGAAAGGACTTCGGTTACTGGCACAAGCCCCACTCCGTGAAGCGGAGTGTAGACGATTTTAAGGTCT
>PKTO01000222.1 GCA_002869095.1 Clostridiales bacterium | reverse complement strand
TTTGTTTCGTCAAACACGTATACGCCCGGGCGGCCCACCATTTCATCGCCGAAAGCGTAAAGCCCGGGTATTCCGTTTATGGCTTTTCTCGCTCTCCTTGCCAATTCAATGGTCCTGAGCAATTCGTTTTTTCCATTGACGGCAAGATTTTTTCTTGCCAGGTCCAGCGACCCCATCAAAAGATATGAAGCGCTCGTAGTCTGCATAAGGTTCAGATTCGTTTTTACTCTTACCGGATCTATCAATCCGTCATTCATAAGCAAAACCGAGCTTTGCGTCAAGGATCCCCCGGTTTTATGAAGGCTTGCAGCCGCCATGTCCGCTCCGGCAGACAATCCGGACACAGGAAGCTCTTCATTGAAATTGAAATGGGCTCCATGAGCCTCGTCAAGCAATACAGCCATTCCGTGCCCATGCGCAATTTCGATTATGCGTTTTATGTCGGAAACCATTCCGTAATATGTCGGATTTATGATAAAAACAGCCTTTGCGTCCGGATTTTCAATTATAGCCTTCTCCACCGATTCTACAGTGACTCCAAGGGAAATGCCGAGACGGTCGTCTATCTCAGGTTGAAGATATACCGGTAGCGCTCCGCTTATGATCAATCCGTTTATAGCCGATTTATGTGCGTTCCTAGGCAAAATGAGCTTTTCACCGGGCATGCATGCGCTCAGTATCATTGCCTGGACGCCTGCAGTGGTTCCGTTAACAAGAAAAAAAGCGTGGTCTGCCGAATACGCCTCGGCCATCAATTCTTCCGCTTCCTTTATCACACCGACAGGATTGCTTATGTTGTCCAGGCATTTCATTGAATTCACATCGAGTTCGAGTATTCGCGCACCAAAATAATTTCCGAATTCAGTAAGTCCTCTTCCGTGCTTGTGCCCCGGAACGTCAAAAGGGATTATTTGATTTTTGTGGTATTCCTTCATTGCATCGAAAAGCGGAGTCTTGTTTTGATTTTTCACCGTTCGTCTCCTTAAATTCCATTTATTTTATAGCCTAATTATATTTGCTTTTGCTCCATTGTCAACATGCTCAAGTTTTATTCTTTCGATGAAGGAATGGGGCCCTTCGGCGTTGAATTAAGAACTATGCAATCAATCCGGACAATACTATAAAAGGGATGATGATCATGCTAACCAAAAAAGCGAATTCAAGAATAAGGATAGCGGTTTTCGCGCTGTTCATTTTCGGGCTTGCTTTTTCATTGATTGGCCCGAAAGAGGAAACCATATTCGAAACCCGCATAAACAAACAGGTTGTGGGTTATGGTGATAGCCGGTCCGGCATGATGGCCATGATGGACGATGTGAAGGATGGACTTGCCGCCGAGTATTACGTAGAAGAGCTTGCTCCCTATTACGAGACGGCGTTCACTGAAATAGAAAAGAAGGGTCTTTCGGTAACAAGCTACGAGGATTTCAGGAAAAATGTGCTGGCAAGCCAAAAGTTTGTAACACCGGGATATAAATTGTCGATTGACGGAAAAGTCTACGCAAAGGCAATAAACAGAAGCGATCTCGAATTTCTGCTCAGCAATGTTAAATCACGGATCAAGAACGACCATGAAAGCATCGACGCAGTTGTATTCAGGGAAAGCGTGGAAATAACCGAAGGCAACATATTCCTTCGCGAATCAATACTCCAAAGCGAGAGCGACATGCTTGTGGAACATCTTCTTACAGGCCGCGAGCAGATAGAGACATATACGGTCAAACCCGGAGACACGCTTACAGAAATAGCATCAAGCCATGGTTTGTCGCTTGATGAAATAGCCGATGCGAATCCGGAAACGGACGTCGACAGAATCTTCGCAGGACAAAGGCTCTTCCTTTCAAAACCCGCTCCTGTGCTTCACAGAAAATGAACGGACAAATATCATAATAAGCCGAAGGCATGCGCCTTCGGCTTTTTATGATATTGAAGAAAAGCATCAATGTCACAGGTTTTAAAAAACCCCTGCTTCAAGGCACCACTACCCACAGGGCAAGGATGATGTTTCTAATCATAACTGTAAGCAGCCTTTTTTTAATTTTCATCTGTGTTTCAATTTTTCACTGAATTATAGACCTATTAAAAATAATCACAGAACAATTCGATTAAGATTGAGTCCGTCAATTATTTATAAAGGATTTTATGTTGCACATGTCGAAATAAAAGACATAAAAAATGAAAATAAAGATAAGGAGGTATTCAATTGAAACTTCATAATTTTATGGAAACTGCTGTAAATCGTATTTATGAAGATATGATCAGTTCCGATGAAAATATTCCAAATGGAGAAAAAGTTCGGCTAGACATTATGGCAATAGCATTGAACAATCTTCCTCCAAAGTACACAGTGACCGAAAAAGGCAACCTCTTTACGAAAGTCAACACCATAGAACAACAATTTCGCACAGATATAATTTGTGAAATAATGAAAGCAATGGAAATCGTTTCACAAAACCCATAATCCTTTCAAGTACGGACGTCGACAGAATCTTCGCAGGACAAAGGCTCTTCCTTTCAAAAACCGCTCCTGTGCTTCACAGAAAATAAACTGGTCTTCAAAACTAAGAGCCGACGGCTAATGCCGTCGGCTCTTTATGTTTGCCTATACCAGCTTGATTATCAATTGTCCCGCCTTTACCTGCTGCCCCTCTTTGACCGGAACCGCTTCAACCGAACCGTCTATCGGGCTTTGGAGATTCGTTTCCATTTTCATGGCTTCGAGTATGGCAACGGTTTGGTTCTTCTTGACTTCATCGCCTTCCTTCACGAGCACTTTCATGACAGTCCCCGGTATGGAAGCGCCTATTTCAGACTCGTCCTCCGGGTCGGCCATTAGCGCCGCTCCCGAAACCACATTCTGCCTTTCGCCTATGCCTTTGTCCTCTATCAGTATTTCCCGCCTGTTTCCGTTTATCTCGAATGTGACAGACCTGTATCCGTCGCTGTCGATCTTTCCTACACTTACAAGCTTTATTATCAGTATCTTTCCTTCTTCAATTTCAACCTCGCTCGTCTCTCCCTCGTTCAATCCGTAGAAGAACACATGGCTTTCCAGATTGCTTAGATCGCCGTATTCAGCAACGGAAGAGAGGTACTCCTTGTAGACCTTTGGATAGAGCGCGTAGCTCAGTATGTTTCGGATGTTGGGCTCGTCGTGCAGTTCGTCTCCCAGCAATTTTTCTATTTTCCCGAAGTCCTCAGGCTCGAGAACTTCGCCCGGCCTCACGACAAGCGGCTCCTCTCCCTTGAGGACCAATTCCTGAAGGTCCTTGGGGAAACCTCCCAGAGGCTGCCCCATCATGCCTTTGAAGAATGCCACTACGGAATCAGGGAAGTTGAGGTTCTTGCCTTTTTCAAACAGGTTTTCCCTGTTGAGGTCGTTCTGGACCATGAATATGGCCATGTCTCCCACGGCTTTCGAAGACGGCGTGACTTTGACTATGTCCCCGAAAAGATCGTTAACATCCCTGAAGGTTTCCTTGACTTCTCCAAAGCGGTCCCCAAGCCCGAAGCTTTCAACCTGCGGCTTAAGATTCGAATACTGTCCGCCCGGTATCTCATACTTGTAGATTTCAGCCGTTCCCGACTTGAGGTCGGATTCGAACGGTTCGTAAATCTTCCTTACGTCGAACCAATAGTCCGAAAGCTTCTGGAGCCCTTCGAGACATATCTTCGGATCTCTTTTCGTGTTTTCGAGAGCGGCTACAACCGAGTTCAAAGCCGGCTGGCTTGTAAGCCCCGACATCGAGTTGAAGGCCGTGTCCACTATGTCCACTCCCTGCTCTGCGGCCATCAGGATTGTGGAAACCCCGTTTCCGCTAGTGTCGTGGGTATGAAGATGGATGGGTATGGAAACTTCCTCTTTGAGCGCCTTTATCAGTTTCTTGGCGGCATATGGCTTGAGAAGGCCGGCCATATCTTTTATCCCGAGTATATGGGCACCCATTTTCTCGATTTCCTTTGCCATTCCAACATAGTAATTGAGACTGTACTTGTCCCTTTTCTCATCCAGTATGTCGCCTGTGTAGCACATCGACACCTCGGCCATCTTTCCGGTTTTCAAAACCTCGTCGAGCGCCACTTCCATGCCCTTGAGCCAGTTGAGCGAATCGAATATCCTGAACACGTCTATCCCGCGCTCGGCTGATACCTGTATGAACTCCCTTATTACATTGTCCGGGTAATTCTTGTATCCTACGGCGTTCGAGCCCCGTATAAGCATTTGAAGAAGAATGTTCGGAACCTTCTCTCGCAGCCGCTCAAGCCTTCTCCATGGCGATTCCTTGAGATATCTGTATGAAACGTCGAATGTCGCCCCTCCCCACATCTCAAGTGAAAACAAGTCGTTTCCGCAGCTTGAAGTCGCCTCTGCAATCTTCAGCATGTCCCGTGTTCTGACCCTCGTCGCTACAAGGGACTGGTGGGCATCCCGAAATGTCGTATCCGTAAGCAGCAGCTTGTCCTGCGCTTTTATCCAGTCTGAAAGTCCGTCCGGGCCCCTCTCGTCAAGCAGCTGTTTGGTTCCCCTGAGTTCATCTTTCATCGAAAAATTGGGTACAAGCGGCGTGTCGAAATCCTTCTTTGTGCCTTTCACCTCGTTTACGACTTTTTCCCCGATGTAGCGCAGTATTTTGGTCTCCCTGTCGCCGGAAGGCCTTATGTTGAAGAGTCCCGGCGTATGGTCGAGAAAACCGGTGTCGCAGTTTCCTGCTTGGAAAGTCGGGTGGTTGAGCACATTTATAAGAAATGCAGTATTTGTTTTTACTCCCTTTATGGTTGTGTCCCTAAGGGATCTTATGGCTTTTCTTGAAGCATCCTCAAATGTTCTCGAATAAGCTATTATCTTAACCAAAAGGCTGTCGTAATAAGGCGAAACCTGGGCTCCCGTATATCCGTTGCCTCCGTCAAGCCTTATGCCGAAACCGGAAGACGACCTGTATACTTCCAGCTTGCCCGTATCCGGAGCGAAATTGTTTGCAGGGTCCTCTGTTGTAACCCTGCACTGTATCGCATATCCCCTGGTCTCTATGGATTCCTGACTGGGTATGCCTATTTGCTTGGAATCAAGCGCGTAACCCTGGGCAATCTGAATTTGGCTCTGCACAATATCTATTCCGGTTATAATTTCCGAAACGGTATGCTCAACCTGTATTCTGGGATTCATCTCAATGAAATAGTGGTTGTTGTCGCTGTCGACAAGAAATTCGACAGTTCCCGCACTTCTGTATTTCATCGATCCCGCAAGCTTGATGGCATCCTCGCATATTCTGTCCCTGAGCTTTTCGTCTATCGAAAACGCGGGCGCAAATTCAATTATTTTTTGGTGCCTTCTTTGAATGGAGCAGTCCCTCTCGTAAAGATGCACGATATTTCCGTAGTTGTCCCCAAGAATCTGGACCTCTATGTGCTTGGGCTTGTTCAAATATTTTTCGATGAACATGTCGTCGATTCCAAAAGCCTTCTTTGCTTCGCTCTTGGCGCTCTTGAATTCGGAGATCAGGTCGCTTTCCTGATACACTATCCTCATTCCCCTGCCCCCGCCTCCGGCTGCAGCCTTTATCATTACTGGATATCCGCATTCCTTTGCAAACTCAAGCGCATCATCCTCGCTTGCTATCGGCTTGTCGACACCCGGGATTGTCGGCACATTGGCTTTCTTGGCAAGAATCTTGGACTGTATCTTGTCTCCAAGGCCCTTTATCATGTCGCTGTTGGGTCCTATGAAAACAACACCCGCCTCTTCGCATTTTTCGGCAAAGTACGGATTTTCCGAAAGAAACCCATATCCGGGATGAATTGCATCCACACCCTTCTTGAGCGCAAGATGAATGATTTCGTCAATTGCCAAATATGCATCGACGGGACTCTTCTTTTCACCTATAAGATATGATTCGTCAGCCTTTGTCCTGAAAAGCGAATACTTGTCTTCCTTGGAATATATGGCGACTGACCGTATTCCCAATTCGCTGCATGCGCGGAAAATCCTTATTGCTATTTCTCCACGGTTTGCAACCAGTATCTTCTTGATTTGCTTATCCATATACATCTCTCCTGTTTTTTGTTTGTTCTGTATTATACCCCGAGGTGCATAATTATTCAATTAATTGCCCTTTATTTAATATTTATTCTATAAAAGACTTTTGGAGCCTTTCAGTATATTATACAATATTTCCTTGCGATTTCAATTAATTGTTGCTCTTTATTAAAAAAATGCATACATTAAACACATTTTTGATTGTTAATGTTTGTGTTTTAAATACAGTCCTATCCATTCCTTTTTGAGTTTCAAGAATCCCATCCGTATTTCGGATGGGATTCGCGTTTTGAAGAATCAATTGACGTTTTTTCCTATAGAAGAACACTGATTGTTGTACCGTTTCCTGGGATGCTTTCTATCTCCATGAGCCCTCCATGGAGCTCGACAATTTCACTTGTTATTGCAAGCCCAAGTCCGCTTCCTGGCGATTTCATATTGCCCTTGAAAAACTTCTCCGTTATGTGCTCAAGGTTCTTCTTGTCTATGCCTTGTCCGTCGTCCTTTACGAATATCCTTACCTTTTCGCCTACGGCTTTTGAACCGACTACAATCCTCCCATTCGACCCTGTGAACTTTATTGCGTTGTCTATGAGATTTATCAGGACCTGCCTGAGCCTGTTCTCGTCGCCTTCCACATATGTCAGGGTCTGGTCCAGTTTCGTTTCCAGACGTATTGTTTTCTTCATTGCCTTCGGATAAAATTGTTTCGCCACATCCATCAGCAGATAGTTTATGTCTACTTTCTCCTTGCTTAAGACTATCCTTCCCGCTTCCAGCTTGGAGAAGTCGAGCAGGTTCTCGACGAGTTCGCTGAGCCTGTTGGCCTCTTTTGAGATTATCATGAGTTCGTCTCTTATTTCCTCTTCGTCGTTCAAATCCCCCATGAGCATGGTCTCGCACCATCCTTTTATGGATGTGAGGGGGGTCCTTATTTCATGTGAAATGGAGGATATGAAATCGTTTTTCATTTGGCTGGACTTCATCAATTCCTTGGCCATGTAATTGAATGTCTGGCCCAGTTCTCCTATTTCATCGTTCTTTCGTATTACCGCCCTGGCCTTCAAGTCCCCGTCCGCTATTTTTTCGGAAACGGTCTTGAGTTCCTTGATTGGCTTTATTATCGATTCAGCCAGCACAACGCTCAGCAGCACAACCAGAATCAACACAATACCGCCGAAAAAAACTGCCTGCAGGGTTATTCTCTCGACGACGCGGTTGGTTTCTTCTATCGAAGTGACATACCTGAGCACGCCGTCCATTCCCTGCCTGTTGGAGAGCGGTCCTGAAACCGATATCAGCTCTTCTTCTGTATCCGGATCCTTGTACCTCCAAGTGCCTATCTCCCCTTGCAGGGCCTTCTTGAAGTCGGCAGTCGAAACGGGTTTTTCGATGTTGAAGCCCGACGAGGAGTTGACAATCCTGCCGGACATGTCTATTATCTGGATCTCGGCTTGCTCATCCATCGAAAAATTTTCAATTATATATTGGGACTTGTAGTCGAACGAGTCGTAGACAAGATATTTGTCGTAGAATTCGGTCGTCACAGCCACTTTTTCCTTCAATATCTGCGTTATGTTTCCATAATAGTACTGCCTTACAAAAACAGCCAAGAGTATCTCGAGAAAAACTATGGTGACCAGTATCACGAACGAATAGTTGAATACAACGCGTCTTTTCAGACTTTTCAAGCTCAATCAGCCTCTTTCCATCGATATCCCAGACCCCAGATCGTTTCTATAGTATCCGGTTCGGAAGGCGTATCCTCGATTTTTTGTCTAAGTCTTCTTATGTTGACATCAACGATTTTCAAATCGCCTATGTAATTCTTGCCCCAAACCTCATCCAGCAGATTGTCCCTCGAAAGAGCCTTGTTTGGATTTGTCACAAAAACCTTGATCAGCAAGAATTCAGTTGGAGTAAGTTCGATTATTTCGCCCTTCTTGTAGAATTTTCTGGCTATGAAATCTATTTTGTAGACGCCCGATTCTATCGTGTTGCCTTCTGTGACATCGTCCTTGAGCCTGACCCTCCTCATGAGGGAGTTGACCCTTGCAATCAATTCCATCGGACTGAAGGGTTTTGTTATGTAATCGTCCGCTCCGAACTCTAGACCCATCACCTTGTCTATGTCCTGAGTCTTTGCAGTAAGCATTATTATTCCGATTTCCTTGTTTTTTTCACGTATGCTGCGGCAAACCTCGAATCCGTCTATTCCGGGAAGCATCACATCGAGAATCGCTATGTCTATGCCGCCCCCTCCTTCAAAAAGTTGGAGGGCCATTTCTCCACTGTTCGCCTCAATCACTTCCATTTCGTTTCTCATAAGGTTGATTTTAGTAAAATTCCTTATGGAGTCGTCGTCCTCCAGTAAAAGTATCTTCCCTTTCATCCCCATGTCACCTCCAGGTTTTTACGATCTTCTTCATTTCTTCGTCATCGAGTATTTTTTTTGCATATTCCCTTTTTATGCTGCTCGGAATTTGCTGGTCCAAATAAATTTTTTCAACCACATAGGCATTTCCGCTTTTGTCAATCGCCGTAAAGTATTCCGACTCGAACATTTCGACCCTTTCAGAAAGCAATTCATCCTTGATTACCCTTACATTATAGACAGGGTATGTTGCGCCTGCGTTTTCGTCCACATAGCGTATTTGCAGATCCTTCGACCCGTCCCCTGAATACCCCACGGTCACGCCTTTTTTCCATGCATCCGGAAAATCGACTCTCAGGTCTTTTTCGGCATTGATGTAGCTCTTCATGACCAGGTCCAAACCGTTTTTCCCGTCCCATTGATGCCAGTTTATTATCCACGGCGTTTCAGCCATTGAAAATGTGTTTCCGTATGGCTCCTCATAAGTGCCTATTTCTATTATGCCGTCCCCGTTTATATCCATGCTTTCAACCGCGTATGCTTTTGACGTCTTGCTGTAGAAGCTTGACCCGTCTCCGCTGAAAACATTCTCTATTTTCCCGTCCTCGACCACAAGAAGATATGTTGCCGCAGAATGGGCTCCTATGCCCATGTCGATAAAAATCCCCTCCTTGTCGGCAGAAGCCGGTCCCGAAACGACATTGTAGTAGCCGTTTATGTAGGGGTCCAGATTTATCTTGTCTATGACCTGAAAACTTCCGTCCGAAAAAGCCACAAGCCTGCCTGTCGAAGACGGCTCGCTTACATTGCGGTCAAGATTGAGCAGCAAAATTTCGGAATCGCTGTTTCCGTAAAAATCGCCTACAACCATTTCGGTATAGGAATCATGGTACAGTTCTTCGATTTTTTCTCCATAGCTGTAAACCGAAACATACTTGTTCATCATTATGTCCAATTTATCCGCAGACCATGCCATCACTATCTCTTTATCGCCATTGCCTGTAAAGTCGTAGAAACCGCTGTACGATATGTCGACTCCGGAAGATTCTATTTTGGATACAAGGCTCCATTCTCCGCCGTCGCCTGCGAAAACATAAGCGCCCAATCTGTAGCTGGCTCCGTCTTTGTAATAGACCACAGCCTCGTCGCTTCCGTCGCCGTCCAGATCGACGAAATTAATGGCGCTCATTCCGTCCGGATTTTCCGGTTTGTAAAGAGTTTCTCCACTGAGCAGTTCCTCATCTATATACGCTTTTATCGTCTGCTGGTCGTTCTTGAGGCTCGGTGATTTCATCAAATCGCCAGGCGATCTCGCTCCGACGACAAAACAGCCTGTCGAAAGCTGCACAAGACATATGATTGCAAAAAGAAGTCCCAAACGTTTCATTCCAACCACCCCACCGGTAAAATCAAGTTCTTTTAACCATTGTACAGCATTCGCGGCTTCCATAGTTTACAAAACCGTTACTCTTGTCGAAGCAATTAAAGGTCCCGAGGGTTTTTCCCGTCAACCATGACGACCCACTCCATCTTGATTTCCCAGCATATGGCCTGGTCGTTTTCCGACACTCTTATGTTTTCATCAAACAGCCTGCTCCAGCTTTTCTTCATTTCCCTCTTGAGAACCGGGTGGAATTGAGTCATCATGACTTGAGACTGGTTTGTCACGCCTTTTTCATCCAAGGCCCGCCTGAATGAACGCCTGTCTTTCTCATCTTTCGGTATGTGCCAGTAATTGAGTATGTAGTCCCATTTCCCCATGTCGAAAACAAGGAGCTTGTCCCTTTCCATCTCCAGCTCGATGACCACGGTGTTTTCGGCCGGACATGGCATGAAGTCGCTTCTTAAGGCAAGCCAAATCGGGCCTTCCACCCCTTCCGGCTTTTCCAGGTGCTTGGAAGCCTCATCCACAAGCCAATCGTAGCACAGCATGAAGGTATCGCTGCAATCGCCGTATTTTTTCTTCACGTGGCTTTTTTTGATTCTTAAAACCCCTTTGTTTCTGAGCTCTTCCCACGCCTTTGCGCTTTGCCTCGTCCAAACTCTCAAGATACCACCCCTCACCTCATTATTATAACAAAAACAAAAACCCGAAATCATGGGCTTTTTAATAAAATGCACATGATTCCGGATTCTTTTGAAAAATGCCCGTAGCCTGCAGTGTCAGGCTCGTATGTATTTACGCATTTTCAAAATCAATTTTATATTCTATGTCTTTTTATGTCAATAGAAACATTGCCCCGCAATCTGCACGGGGCAATGCGGCAAATATCATTGAACTTTAAAGTGTGACTCCTCCGTCTACGCTAAGTACGGTACCTGAAATGAAGCTTGCTTCGTCCGATGCCAGGAAAGCGTATGCGTTTGCGATGTCTTCCACGCTTCCAAGACGCTTCATCGGAGCCTTGTCGGCCATCATGGCAAGAACCTTCTCAGGCATTTTGTCCGTCATGGGTGTGAGAATAAATCCCGGAGCCACGGCGTTTGCACGGATGCCTTTTTTGCCAAGCTCTTTGCACCATGTCTTGGTCATTCCGATAACGCCCCATTTGCAGGCGGCATAGTTGGTTTGACCGAAATTGCCGTAA
>PKTO01000270.1 GCA_002869095.1 Clostridiales bacterium | reverse complement strand
CGACATACAGCCCGAGTTGAAAAAGCTGCAGGAAAAACACAAGAACGACAAGAACAAGCTGAACGAAAAGACATTGGAGCTCTACAAGGAGCACAACATCAATCCAATGGCGGGATGTTTGCCGCTTTTGATACAATTGCCGATACTGTTCGGTCTCTTTGCGGCGCTTAGGACTCCTGTTGAATACGTCTTTGCGGGTGACGCGGCGGCGGCGGCAATCGCCACATCGGCGCCTTTCCTATGGATGGCCAATCTTACGGATCCGGATGTTCTTACAATGACCATGAATCTGCCCCTGTTGGGAAACAAGATACCTTGGATTCTTCCCATACTTGCGGCTGTGACGACGTATTTTTCAATGGCAATGTCCGCAGGGAAGAAGAAGGGCGGAACCCAGCCGCAGTCGATGAAGACGATGACCATCATGATGCCGGTGATGATACTCTTTTGGGGAGTGACTTTCCCGGCGGGGTTGACCCTCTACTGGGCTGTAAGCAATGTTTTCCAAATGGTGCAACAGTACTTCATCAACCATAGAAGCGATTTGAAGGAGGCGTAATTTTTAATGAAATCATTGGAAAAAAGCGCTAGAACCGTTGAAGCCGCTATAAACAATGCCTTGGATGAATTGATGCTGACCAGGGATGAAGTTGAAATAGAGGTTTTAGAGGAAGCAAAGAACATACTTGGCCTCATAAACACCAAACAGGCTGTCGTGAGAGTAAAGCAAAAAGTAGACGCCGAGGAGGCCGCCACCAATTTTCTTCAGGAGGTTCTCATATACATGGGAGAAAAAGTGGATATAGATGCCAAGCTTGAGGACAATACATTGTATTTGGATTTGTCAGGTCCAAACATGGCCATACTGATAGGCAAAAGGGGAACGACTCTTGATTCTCTTCAGTACCTCACAAGCCTTGTGGTGAACAAGGGCAAGAAGGAATATATAAGGGTAATACTGGATACCGAGAACTACAGAAGCAAAAGAGAAAAGACATTGACCAAATTGGCAGAAAAACTGGCCTACAAAGCCAGGAAATATAAAAAGGACGTTGTGCTTGAACCTATGAACCCATATGAAAGAAGAATCATTCACTCGGCTCTTCAAGGCAACGAAGATATTTCCACCAGGAGCGAAGGAGAGGATCCCTACCGAAAGGTGAGAATATATCTCAAGAAGAAGCATAGCAATTAAGAAGAACGACATTACGATGAAACCCAGTTGCCGCTGGGTTTTTATTGCTTAATAAAGAGGTGAAGACATGTTTGATGAAACAATCGCGGCGATTTCGACTGCACCGGGAGAGGCCGGAATAGGAATTGTCAGAATCAGCGGACCAAAGGCCCTTGATATTCTTGACGCCTTGTTCAAGCCGAAGAGAAGGGACAGCATAAGGGAATATGCTCCCCGCAAGATGGTCTATGGACATGTTTCCGACGGGGATGAAAGGATAGACGAAGTTCTTGCCGTTTATATGAAGGGGCCGGGTACATATACCGCAGAAGATGTGGCTGAAATCGACTGCCATGGAGGGCTCGTCCCTTCAAGGAAAATTCTTGAAATGGCTTTAAAAAGCGGGGCCCGCTTGGCGGAGCGCGGCGAATTCACAAAAAGGGCTTTCCTGAATGGAAGGCTTGATTTGGCGCAGGCGGAAGCGGTAATGGGCCTGATAGGCGCTAAAACCGATAAAAGTTACGACATAGCACTGGATCAGCTTGAGGGCGGACTCTCCAAAAAAGTAAAAGCGGTCAGAAATGAATTGCTTTCGCTTTTGGCTCAAATAGAGGTGAGCATCGACTATCCGGAGGAAGACATAGAAGAAATAACCTATGAAAAGATTCTTGAGAATGAGGTCTCGGCGAAAGAGGCGATGATAGATCTGCTGAAGACCGCAGGTACCGGCAAAATAATGCGGGATGGATTGCAGACTGTAATAATAGGCAAGCCCAATGTAGGGAAATCCTCCCTCATGAACGCCTTGCTTCAGGAAGCAAGGGCAATAGTGACAAACATACCAGGCACGACAAGGGACATAATTGAGGAACACCTTAATATAAGGGGCATACCGTTAAAGATTGTTGATACCGCAGGAATAAGGGAAACCGAAGACATGATTGAGAAAATGGGAGTTGAAAGAAGCAAGGCTTTTTTCAACAAGGCGGACTTGGTCATACTTGTTTTGGATGCCGGAGAGGCGCTTAGGGAAGAAGACCGAGAAATGATGGAATATGTAAAGGCCCGCAAGTCCATAGTTCTCATAAACAAGACGGATTTGGAAGTCAGAATAGACGAAAAGGAAATTAGTAAAATAATGGGAGACAAAGCCATTATAAGGACATCGGTATTGAAGGGTTCGGGGCTTGAGCAGCTTGAAGACAAAATAGTCGAAATGGTTTATTCGGGTGAAATTTTTCAAAGGGGCGATGCGCTTGTAACAAGCGCGAGGCAGAAGAATGCGCTTGAAAGGGCTCTTTCAAGCATAAACGAAGCGATTGAAACGACAAAAAAGAAAATGCCGTATGATTTTATAGAAATAGACATAAAAAACTCCTACGCCTTTCTTGGAGAAATCATTGGAGAAACAGTGGGAGACGACATAATAGACAAGGTTTTTTCGGATTTTTGCCTGGGCAAGTAACCGGAGAAAGGGGAGCTTATGAAAAGTTTTGTTGCCGAAGAATATGATGTGGTTGTCGTTGGGGCTGGACACGCCGGCTGTGAGGCTGCATTGTCGTCTGCCCGAATGGGAATGAGGACCCTGGTTGTGTCGATAACGTTGGATGCTGTAGCCATGATGCCTTGCAATCCTTCTGTCGGGGGGACGGGAAAGGGCCATCTTGTAAGGGAAATTGACGCATTGGGCGGTGAAATGGCCATAAATGCGGACAAATCATCCATTCAAAGCAAAATGCTCAATACGGCAAAAGGCCCTGCAGTACATTCTCTCCGGGTGCAATCGGATAAGCAAAAGTACCATACAGAGATGAAGAAAGTGATGGAAAAGCAGAAAAATTTGGATCTCAAACAAGCCGAAGCCACTGAAATACTCGTTGAAAATGGAATAATCAAGGGAATAGTCACAAGAACAGGGGCTATTTATGGAGCCAAAGCTGTTATTCTTGTAACGGGGACATTTCTGGCCGGAAAAATATTTATCGGAGACGTTAGCTATGAAAGCGGACCCAACGACCTTAGAGCCGCTACAGAATTGTCTAAATCACTCAGGAAAAACGGCATAGCCTTAAGAAGGTTCAAAACCGGGACCCCTGCAAGGGTAAACAGCGCATCGATTGATTTTTCAAAAATGGTCGAGCAGCACGGCGATGCAGAGATTGTACCATTTTCTTTCATGAACGATTTACTGGATTTCCCCCAGGTTCCATGTTGGCTCAGCTATACGAACACTGACACGCACGAGGTCATTTTAGGGAACATAAACAGGTCTGCAATGTATGGGGGAGAGATAGAGGGTCCGGGACCCCGATATTGCCCTTCGATAGAGACAAAATTGGTAAAATTCGCGGATAAGGACAGGCATCAGCTATTTGTCGAGCCGGAAGGCCTTTATACTGACGAGATGTATATACAGGGAATGTCGACAAGTTTGCCCGAAGATGTCCAAGTGGCCTTCTACAGGACGATAATGGGCCTTGAAAAAGCTGAGCTGATGAGGCCTGCGTACGCTATAGAGTACGACTGCATAGATCCTACGGAATTGAAGCCGACGCTTGAATACAAGAAGATAGGCGGTTTGTTTTTCGCCGGGCAAATCAACGGTTCGTCAGGTTACGAGGAAGCCGCGGCACAAGGGCTGATGAGCGGAATAAACGCCGCTTTGAAGATAAAAGGGGAGGAGCCTTTCATTCTTGACCGGTCGGAAGCATATATAGGGGTTTTGATCGACGACCTGGTTACAAAAGGAACGAATGAACCATACAGGATAATGACGTCAAGAGCAGAATACCGACTTGTTTTGAGGCAGGACAATGCCGATTTGAGACTGACGGAAAAAGGTTGGAAGCTCGGGCTTGCCACCAGAGACCGGTATGAGCGCTATCTAAGCAAAAAGGCGCAGGTGGAAGAGGAGACTGAAAGACTGAAGACCGTAAGGAAAAAGCCGGGTGAACTAAAGGAATTTTTGGAAAGGCAAGAAAGCGCGCAAGCGAAAAAAGCGCTTTCGCTGTATGACCTTTTGAAGAGGCCCGAGCTTGACTATGCAAAGCTTGAGGAAATCGATCCAAACAGGCCGAGCCTGATGCACCAGGTGGTTTCACAGGTTGAGGTGGAAGTCAAGTATGAGGGATATATAGCAAAACAGAAGCAGCAAATAGAGCGGTTCAAAAAGCTGGAAAGAAAGATGCTCGATCCGGACATGGACTACTCAAAAATTTCAGGGATCAGGCTGGAGGCAAAACAGAAATTGAACAGCATAAGGCCTGTTTCGGTAGGACAGGCATCCAGAATTTCCGGAGTCTCTCCAGCTGACATATCGGTCTTGATGATTTATCTCGAGCAAAAGAGAAGGAAGGCAAAACAGAATGGATAAAAAACTGCTGTCTTCGGGATTGGCTTCGATGGGGATAGAAAGCTCGGAACAGATAGAAGACACATTCGAGAAATACATGAAACTGCTTCTTTTGTGGAACGGGAAAATGAATTTGACGGCAATAACCGATGAAAGGGAAATAATAGCAAAGCATTTTCTCGATTCGGCGACATGTCTGGCCATAGACGGAGTTTCGCAAGCCGAAAGATTGGTCGATGTTGGAACTGGAGCGGGCTTTCCAGGGATACCCTTGAGGATACTGAGCAGAAAGGGCGAATGGTTGTTGGCTGATTCGCTGGGCAAGAGAGTGGGCTTTCTAAGGGAAGCAATTGAATCTCTGGGACTGGACGGTATAAGCGCCGTACATTCAAGGGCGGAAGACCTGGGCAGGGACAAAAGGCTAAGGGAGACATTCGATGTCGCCGTTTCAAGGGCGGTGGCCAACCTTGCAGTCCTTAGCGAGTATTGCCTTCCGCTTGTTTCTGTAGGAGGAATATTCATAGCAATGAAGGGTCCCAAGGCGGATGAAGAGCTTGAGAATGCGAAAAGGGCAATAGAAATTCTGGGAGGAAAGGTAAGGGAAAGAGTTTCGGCAAAAAATCCCTATCTTGAATCGAGGCACGAGATAATAGTTGTTGAAAAGGTGAGAAAAACGCCTAAGCAATATCCGAGAAGACCCGGGACGCCTTCAAAAAATCCAATTTTGCAAGGAGAAAGCAAATGAATGAAATTATATATGTACAAATAAAGGATGTAAAACCGAATCCCAATCAACCGAGAAAACTTTTTTCAGAAAAGGCTTTGAGCGAATTGTCCGATTCAATAAGGAAATATGGTGTCATACAGCCACTTACAGTCAGAAGCGTAAGCGGCCAATATGAGCTTATTGCCGGAGAGAGAAGGCTCAGGGCCGCCGAAAACGCCGGGCTTGACTATGTGCCCGTGGTATTGAAAAACACCAATGACGAGGATTCGGCTGTGATTGCCCTCGTAGAGAATCTGCAGAGAGAGGACCTTGATTTCATAGAAGAGGCTCTGGGATATAAAAAGCTGATGACCGATTACAGCATGAAGCAGCAGGACATCGCAAAATCAGTGGGAAAGAACCAGTCAACCATAGCAAACAAGTTGAGGCTGCTCAAGCTGCCCGACGGGCAGCTCGCGGATATAAGAAGGCATGGCTTGACAGAGCGGCATGGCAGGGCCTTGCTGAAGATCGAAGAAGAAAAAGACAGAGACAGAATGATAAAGAAGATAGTCAAGAACGAATGGAATGTGCGACAGACCGAAGAGGCAATCGAGAAAAAGAACATCAGGGACGGCAGGAAAGAAAAGAGACAGACATTCAAGGCGTCCATGAACATGAGGATTTATACAAACACCATAAAAAATGCATTCAAGGAGATTTTAAAGACAGGCGTGAAAGCGGAATACGAAGAGATAGACAAAGGGAAATATTATGAAATAAGGATAAAAATACCAAACAGAAACAGCTGAATGTTTCACGTGAAACAAAACCGCATATAGTGCGGTTTTGTTTTTTGTCAGAACTTGCTTGCGGAAGCTTTGCCGGGGTAGAGTGGCGTGAAGACGCATGAAAGAGGCGACCTTTACGGATAAACCGTCACGGAAGAGCGATGGAACGGCAAGTGCGGGAATGGAAAGACGCAAAAACGAGTAAAATATGAAGAAAATCTCTGCTTTGTCTTATAAACGGAGCAAAAATAACCTATAATGAAATAGTGGAAGAAACAGAAAAACAATTCAGCGATCGGGGAGTGCAACGCATGGGAAAAGCCATTGCCATTTTCAATCAAAAGGGAGGGGTAGGGAAGACTACCACCAACATAAATCTTTCCGCCAACTTGGGCAAGATGGGAAAGAAAATACTTGTGGTCGACATCGACCCTCAGGGAAATACTACAAGCGGTTTCGGCCAGGCATCAAGATATCTTGAAAACACAATATACGATGCTTTGCTTGGGGATGTCGATGTTGACAAATGCATAATGAAGTCAAAATACAGGAATATAGACTTGATTCCCGCAGACATGCAGCTTGCAGGTGCTGAAATAGAATTGACAGGCATGCGAACGCGTGAATTCAAACTTAAGATATTGATAGATCAAATTAGGGACGGCTATGACTACATATTCATAGATTGCCCGCCCTCTTTAGGGCTGTTGACACTGAATGCCTTGACTGCGGCAGATGGAGTGCTTATACCCATACAGTGCGAGTACTACGCATTGGAAGGAGTAAGCCAATTGATGAACACAATTGGACTCATAAGGAACAAATTGAATCCGACTTTGGCAATAGAAGGGGTCCTGCTCAGCATGTTCGATAAGAGAACAAATCTTTCGGTGCAGGTAGTGGAAGAGGTGAAGGAGTTTTTCAAAGAGAAGGTTTATGAAACGGTAATACCCAGGAACGTAAGATTGGCGGAAGCGCCCAGCTATGGACTGCCAATAACAGAATACGACCCGAAATCGCGCGGCGCCGAAGCCTACCAGCTTTTGGCGGAAGAATTTTTGGCAATGGAAAAAAAGGGGGAAGCTTAATTGGCAAAGAAGAGAAGCGGTTTGGGAAGAGGGCTGAATGCTTTGATTCCGGAAATGGAGAAAACCGAAAGAGATGCGCAGTCGTCAAGAAAAAGCATAATGGAAATAGATGCAAATCTCATCAAAACCAATCCCAACCAGCCAAGAAAACATTTTGACAAGAATAAAATCGAAGAGCTGGCTCTTTCGGTCAAGAGGCACGGCATAATGCAGCCGGTCATTGTAATGCCCGATGGAGAAGGTTACAGAATAGTGGCAGGAGAAAGGAGATACAGGGCTGCAAGAAAAGCCAATCTGAAAAGCTTGCCGTGCATAATAAGGGAAGTGGAAGCTTCGGAGGGCATGGAGCTGGCCCTGATAGAAAACCTTCAAAGGGAAGACCTCAATCCTATCGAAGAAGCGATGGCCTTCAAACAATTGATGGATGAACATGGAATGACGCAGGAAAAAGTGGCGGAGGTGGCAGGCAAGAGCAGGCCTTATGTCGCAAACATGGTAAGGCTCTTGGGGCTTGAGGAAAAAATGCGGAATCTGATAGTTGGAGGCGAGCTTACTGGTGGACACGGAAGAACTTTGCTTGGGCTTCCATCTGAAGAAAAGAGAGCCTTGCTTGCCCAAAAGATAATAAAAAACGGATGGTCCGTCAGGGAAGCAGAAAAACAAGTCAAAACAATGTTGTCGGAAAAACCAAAGAGTGGTGCTTCAGCGACAAAAGAAGAGGACAATGAAATATTTGCCATGGAAGAAGTGCTGAGAGAAAGGTTTGCGACAAAGGTGCACATCAAAAACGGCACAAAGAACCGGGGAAAGATAGAGATTTCATATCACGGATTGGATGAATTCGAGAGGATAATGAAATTGTTGAGAAAATAGTTGTTTCACGTGAAACATGAAAGGAATGAAAAATGTTAAAATTCGGCTTTGGAATTGGAATAATCAACATATTTTTATGGCTGTTCTTTATTGCTGCATGGATATACTCTTTTGTTTTGTTTGTCAAATTGGCCCACAGGGGCATAAGGGCCTTGGATATCTATATTGGAAGGAATCGAATGGATTAGGTAAAACAATCCAAGAATGCGAAATGGGGAGCAATCATGTCGGCTAACAAAATTTACAACAGAAACAATCAAATATATGATGCATGGCTGAAATTCATGGAAAGCGGCTATATCAATCATGACATCATAAGGAAAGAGATTGCGGAGTCGTGGGTAAGAAGCAAAAAAGAGCAAGTCGATCCAATGGGTGGAGAAGGGGCAAAGTCAAAGAAATTGAAAGACAGGGAGCTTCAGCTTAGGCCTCTGCTCAGGATTGCCAAGCCCTTCATGGAGAGCCTCTACAACATAGCGGGAAGCCATGGCTTGCTCGTGCGTCTTACAGATCCTGAAGGATACGTGGTGGAATGCCTGGGAGACCAGGATTCGGTGGAAATATACAAAAAGATGAATCTCTACAAGGGCTACAATGTCAGGGAGGAGACCATCGGCACCAACGCGATTGGGATAGCGCTGGTCACAAGAAAGCCTATACAGGTTTTTGCCGCCGAGCATTACGCAAAAAGGTATCATAAGTTCACATCTTCAGCCTGTCCAATCAAAAATGCCAAAGGTGAATTGCTTGGAATTTTGAGCATGACGGATTCGTATGAAAAGGTCCATTTGCATACACTTGGAATGGTAGTCGCATCCGGCGAAGCCATAGAAAAACAGATGAAAATCGATATGATCAACAGGCAGTTGAGAATTGCAAACCGCCACTTTTCTACAATCATCGAGCAAATAAAGGAAGGTCTTATTTGCATAGACAACGAGGGAATAATAACCGATGTAAACCTGACGGCAAGGCACATACTCAAAAGAACGGAAAGAGAGTTGATTGGCAAAGACATCCGCGGGATAGTCAAGATAGGGGACCGTTTCAAAAGCATAGTGAAAAATATGACCGACAGCCATTACAGCAATGAGGAACTTGAATTCATACAAAAGAACGGCAAGAGGGTTGTCTGCATAGCGACAATAGCGACGATAAAGGACATAGACAAAAACATTCTGGAAGGAGCCATACTGACCTTCCACGAAGCAAAGACGGTCCACAATCTTGTAAACAGGATAGTGGGATCTCAAGCCCGATTTACCTTTACAGACATAATGGGCGAAAGCGATGCAATAAAGAGAGCCATAAAAATGGCTGAAGGCATGACCCAATACAACACAACCGTGCTTTTGCAGGGAGAAAGCGGAACGGGGAAAGAACTTTTTGCCCAATCAATCCACAATGCCAGCCCCAGAAGAAAAAACCCGTTCATTTTCCTGAATTGCGGAGCAATACCGCGTGATTTGGTTGCCAGCGAGCTTTTCGGATACATAGAAGGGGCTTTCACGGGGGCAAAACGGGGCGGCCATCCCGGCAAATTTGAATTGGCGGATGGAGGAACAATTTTTCTTGACGAGATAGGGGACATGCCTTTGGATACTCAGGCGAATCTTTTAAGGGTTTTGGAAACCCAGGAAGTTGTAAGGGTCGGAGGGCATGATGTCATTCCCGTGGATGTACGGGTAATAGCTGCAACCCACAAGGATTTGAAGGAGGAAGTCGAAAAAGGAAACTTCAGGGAAGACCTGTTTTACAGGCTGAACGTTATGCCCATACACATTCCGCCCCTCAGGGAAAGGAAAAAAGACTTCAAGCCGCTGATATCGTATTTCATGGAGAAGTTCAGCATAAAAATGGGCAAGGACATACGAGGCATAGAGGATGCCTTTTACGACAGGATGAGCAGCTACAAGTGGCCGGGCAATGTCAGGGAGCTTCAGAATGTAATGCAACAGATAATAAGCGTTGCAAAAGACGGGGAAGTTTTATCGGTTGAAGACATTCCGCAATACATGAAGGACACTAATCTTATTGACAGCACGGAGGCCCAAAACCAGAAATTTTTCACCCTCCGCGAAATAGAAAGCATAGCAATAATGAAGACAATCAAGGAAACCGATAGGAATCTGTCAAAAGCCGCGCGCATATTGGGGATAAGCAGAAGTTCGCTTTACAGGAAGTTGAAAGAATACAATATAGATATGGCCTAAAAAGAGACACGTGTTTTATAATAGAACAGTTATTAACTACACACGCCAAAACATTGTAGCAAATTAGAACACCGCATCCATAAAGCGGTTCCTGTTTGCTATTTTGTTTTTGGGGAAAGGGGCTCTAGCCATTGGAAAAGGCGGCTTTTCAGAATTGTTTTTAAAATGGGCGAATTGGCATGGAAATTGCTTAATGTAGTGGAGTGCAATATTTTGGAGGTGCGGCATGAAAAAGAACAAACCCAATACGTTTTATTTGATATTAATGGTTGTTTTTTGGTTGATTTTAACCGAGAGCATGGATTTGCAGATGGTTTTGGCCGGAATCGCCATATGTTTTCTTGTGTTTATGATGAATATGGACATACTCGAAATAAATTTTGGGTATTCTTTCAAAAACAAGAAAAAAATATTATATTTGATTCAATATCTTGCTTTGCTTTGCAAGGAAATAGTGTTTGCAAACTTTCATGTTGCCAAAATAGTGCTTTCTCCAAAGCTTCTCATAACCCCAAGCGTTATGAGTTTTGAGACCCGGCTTGAAAAACCGCTTAGCAGAACAATTTTGGCAAACTCTATAACGCTTACGCCCGGAACACTGACGGTCAAGATGCAAGGCAAGAAGCTTATTGTGCACTGCCTTATGGACGAGTACATAGAGTCTGTGGCGCACTCAAAGTTTGAGGAATTATTATTGAAGGTGGAGGAAGAGCCCAATGATGACTAAAATATTTATTGCGGCGATAATATATTTGACTATAACGGTTACCCTTTGCACCGTAAGGGCTGTGAAGGGCCCCACACCGGAAGACAGGTTGATAGCGGTCAATGTTATCGGGACGAAAACAACTGTAATCATAGCGGTGGTCTCGTGCATTTTGAGAGAGAGCTATTTTCTGGATGTTGCTCTTGTGTATGCGCTCATAAGCTTTGCCGCATCCATGGCTATAGCAAACTTTATAGAAGGAAGGTTGAGCCAAGTTGATTAGAGAAGCTATAATGATAATTTT
>PKTO01000267.1 GCA_002869095.1 Clostridiales bacterium | reverse complement strand
TTGTAAAAAAAATAAGGTCAGATATTTTCATCTGACCTTATTATAAACCATTTTCGCATCATTAACTACAATTTAGATTTCAGGAACCTCAAATGCATCAAAAGTTTCTTTGTCGTAAGGCACTTCGAAAACTCCATCTACTACTGCAGCTTTGTAATTTTCAGCTATTTCTGCTATTTCTGCAGGCACATTTCCTGCATCGTCGCTATATCCAACGCCTTCTTCTGCAAGTCCGAATACCAGGTTGGAACCATCGAATGTTCCGTCGACAACAGCTTTTGTAGCCAAATAAGTAGCATTGTCAACACGCTTGATCATCGAGCAAAGAACATGCTCGGGATCGAGTGCCGATTGGTCCATGTCTACTCCGATTGCCCAGAAACCCTGTTCTCCTGCCGCTTCGATAACGCCTATTCCACAAGCTCCGGAAGCATGGTAAATGACATCAGCGCCGGCTTGGTTTTGCGCAAGGGCATTTTCTTTTCCAAGTTGAGGATTGTCGAAAGCGCCTGTGTAGTTGATTATTATTTCAGCATCCGGATTTACCGCTTTTACACCGGCTTCAAAACCATACTGGAACTTCTCGATCAAGGCGAACTGCATGCCGCCAACAAATCCAACCTTGTCGGTTTCCGTCATCAGTCCTGCTATTACTCCTGTAAGGAATGATCCTTCCTGCTCTTTAAATGTAAGTCCTGCCGCATTCGGAGCATCTACGACTTCATCGATGATTGCGAATTTTTGTTCAGGGAATTGTGCTGCAGCTTCGGCAGTTGCAGTTTGCATCAAGAAACCAACTGAAATTATGAGGTCGGCTCCATCTTCAGCCGCAGCTGAAAGGTTTGGCCCATAATCGTCAGCAGTTTGAGATTCCAAAACGCTTACTTCAACTCCAAAATCCTCTTCGGCTTTTACAAGTCCCGCATATGCCGAATCATTGAAGGACTCGTCGCCCAATCCGCCTGTGTCAGTAATCATTGTAACCCTAAGTGCTTCTTCTACCGGTGCTTCCGTTTCTCCAGTCGGTTCTTCCGTCGGTGCTTCCGTTTCTTCAGCTGGTGCGCAAGCTGAAAATACTGAAACCATCAAAATCAATACTAAAAACAATGCCAACCATTTTCTACTCATTAAATAATCCTCCTCATTTGATTGATTTATTTATCTTTTCCCATACTTCTACATTATTACCCAAAATCCTTCCAAAGCTTACAAAAATAAAAAAAAGGGCGGTTTAAATTTCCGCCCTAATCTCTTTTCAGCATGGTGAGGATTCTTTTGCCATATATCCTTTTTCAACAAGCACATCCGCAGCCATCTTCACTTTTTCTTCGTTGACCATTACAACCGGACCTGTGCAGCCCATTCCGCTTTCAGCATATATGCCTGCTTTCCACAAGGCCTGAACTGCGTCTTCCAATTCCATTATGTCTATACCCGACAAGGTCCCTGTGACAATTTCCTTTGCCGGCGGCTCTGCAGGTTCTTCGATAGTTTCTTTTCTTTCTTTGGCCGAGCCTTCAATCAAATTTTTCAATCCGGCTTTCTCCGCTTTTTCGAATTCATCCCGGGCGATACCCCCCAGTCCGCCCCGGGCCAAGCATGAAGCATACTCTATTGCATTGGCAACCACCGGAATCCCTGAAGCTCTGGAAAGGATCAATATGGTTCGACCGTAATCCTTCCCCACTCCAGGTCCGTACCCGTAGCCGGCCGCTTCATAGCTTCCGCCCGTCGTATAGGATGAAAACATTTTCATCAGGATATTCCCTGTCAATGTATCCGTAACCATTACATCCACACTGCCGCAGAGCAGGTCGTTTCCCCTCATGACGACTCCGCCGTCCGCTCTGGCAGATTCTCCGAATGAAATGTTGTATCCGTTGGCTTTCAATTCACTTAGAAGCCTCTCGACTTGTCTTGCTCCGTCAAGGTTAAGAATGCCAACTGTCGGCTCCTCGATTCCGATTGCCTTGGCAGCTATTATCCCATGCAATGCATTCCGTGTCATCGCTTCCGTACGATTCATGGAAGATGTACCAGTTGTAGTGGCAATAATCATTTCCTTTCCGGTTCCAGGCACGACAACCCTTCCCACGGTCGAAACCCCTATGGGGAAATTGTAATGCATCGTCACGCATGCGTCGATGAAGCCGCCATCCAGAATTTCTTCCATTTTCGAATGCATTTCATTTTCATTGTCAACGACAACGGTTTCAAGATTGGACCCGTTCTCCGGCCCTATCAAAACGATTTCCGTATCTCTCAATCTCGAAGCGGCAAGTTCTGCGCCTTTAATCAGATTTTCCGTTCCATGCTCGCTTCCGAGAATTGTCAGCCCGACTCTCATTTTCCGTCCAAAAGCGCCTTTTTCAATGGAGTCGGCAATTTCAACAAAAGTATCTTTTATCATTTTTTTTACAGCAAGATTTTCGGCCATATCAACACCCCTATTCATCCGTCAGAGTTTCAGCAAATCCCCTCATGGCTTCGGCAATCAGTTTCTTTATTTCTTCTTTGGAAACCGATTCCTTCTCCTCCATGCCGGTATTCTTTTCCATAATAACCGAAACACCATCGAATAGATTGGTCATGCGTCCAAGAAACAGGCTTCCCTTGCCGACAATCATGGCTTTGTCGATTTTTCCATCCGCCATGTCGTCAATGGCAAACCCTACATATGGAACCCCGGAAGGAATATGGCCCTGTGTTGGCGCCCAACCCGGCAATCCGTGTTCTTCGACGAATGACATCAGATCCTTGCGATCAATCTCTTTTCGTTTTACGCCAAGGGCTCCAATCATTTTATAGTTTGATGTAGGAACGTCACCCGCCCCTGCCGGCTTTGTAATATCGGGATTCTGCATTTCCACCGAATATTTGTCGATATCGGTTATTTTCAAATTCCCTTTGTCCAAAGGAGCAGTTATCAAAGATGTTATGACAGCCTGCGGCGACGAACCTGTCCCTACGGTATGCCTTCCAACAAGATCAGTTCTTATTACAGGGCTCGTTCCGTCGTTTTGGCTTATCATTATTGCAAATCCGCCAAGCACGTCCTCCAAAACAGGATATCCTTTTTTGACATGGTCTTTTCCGTTCATCCCAAGCTTGGCCGTTGCGCCGCCAGCCACAATGACAACATTTTCATACACGCCTGCCTGCACCAAAGCCGATGCGTTTATCAGCGCATGGGTTGGCGCCGCACAAAATCCTCTTGTGTCAGACCCGGTAGCATTGACGGCTCCCGCCATTTCCGCAATAGCCTTGGCAAAGTTGCCTCCGCCTCGCTGATTTATGTCTCCGCAGGCTTCTTCGGAGCACTCTATTACATACTCTATTGAAGCGGGATCCAAACCATTCTTTGCGATAAGGTTTCTTAAAGCCAAAGCTCCGGAAGCCTTTACAACTATGTTTTCAAACATGGTATGGGCATTTAAGTTTATGTCGATATCATGCGCCCGCTTTACACACCCTACCACTTTGCCGTCCATATAAATGCCTTCGGCGTGGTGTTCATCAATTTGCTTTGTGATTTCTTCGATTCCAAGTCCTTCTTTGATTTTTTCAATGTCTGTTTCATCAAAAAGAGGATGTCTTTGCAGTTTCTGTTTTACTTCCGCGGCGAATTTCTTTTCCAGTTTGACTAGGTCAAAAGCATCAGCCATTTTCATCAAGCCGATAAACTCGTCCTGGGGCATGATTTCTCCGTATTTCCCAAATCTTTCTTTTATTGGGGATTCCTTGTCAAACCAAGGCATATCATATTCTTTCAATTTTTCAGGATGCAAATTCCCAATGTAAACCTGATTCGGCAAATAAGCCACAACATCATCGAATGTCCTGATATGCTCTGCCAATCCTTTAAGATATTCAGAATCCGGATTCGTCAACTTTTCAGTTGTCTGTGTAGATCCGTTATGGACCAACATGTCCGGAGTATTGACCAAAACATAACCGGCCCCTTTGACTATGGGAAATTTCATGTCCTCACCTCCAAAGTTGATATACGTTAATAATCATTTTAAATAAGGGCGGCCTCAATCATAAGACCGCCCCAAATATTTTAGTCCTCAAAAACTGTCTGTTCGTCCACTTCAACCGTCAAGGCATTGAGAGCTTTTTCAACCAGTTTTCTTCTCAGGCCCTTTTCTTCCTCGGCGTTCAGACTTGGGTCTCCGAGAGGATGGGGTATTGCTATTGCCGGCACGATTCTGTTTGCTCCGACCGTCAACGAAATCGGTACTACAGTACATATATGGACTATAGGCAAACCGACTCTTTCAATTTCTTTCAGCATAGATGCACCGCATCTTGTGCAGGTGCCTCAGGTGGAAGTCATGATTACTCCGTCGACTCCGTCAGCTAAAAGCTCTTGCGCATATTCCTTTGAAAATTTTACTGCATTTCCAACGGATGTGCCATTTCCTACTGTAGTATAGAAATATTTGTGAAGTTCTCCGATTACGCCTTCTTTTTCAAGGTCTCTCAAAACGTCAACCGGAAGAACCCTGTTGGGGTTGCTGTTTGCGTAACATGGGTCATACCCGCCATGAGCGGTTTCATGGGTTTCATCAGTAAGATAATCAAATCCGGTCAAATCATATTTGCCGTATTTTGACGCACTCGATGATTCGATATGGTCGGGATTGCCCTTGGGCACTATGCCGCCTGAAGTCACAACTGCTATCTTTGCCTTCTTAAGGTCTTTCAAAGCCGCAGCCGGGGCAACATGGTCGAAAACAGGCATCGGATATTCAGTGACAAATGGTTTATTGTTTACTTTTGCCACCAACATCTCGACGGCTCTTTCGGCGCCTCTTTTTTCTCTGAATATGTTCCTTCTTACTCCTCTTTCGATGTAATTCTCTTCGGACGGGCTTCCGAGTTCCTCGCCCTTGGCCATTTTTATTGCAAGCGCAGCCATTTTGGGTATGGCTTTTCTCATATCGGCAGCCGAATTTTTGGTTTCGACTATGAACAGATCTTTCTTGAATATATCGGCTCCCGGATTTTCCACATACATTCCTGTCAAAACGGGGATTCCAAGATTGTCTTTTACAGCTTTGCATATTGCCCCGCAGGCTGTTCCATATCTTCCGGCATTGAAAGCCGGTCCTGCTATGAACATATCCGGGGATTTGGATTTAACCATTTCCAAAATTTCCGCTTCGGCATTCTCCATATTTTCCGCATAATAGGAATCTCCACAAATAATTGTTGCAACAATTTCCATATCAGCCTCGAAAGCTGCGGCGAGTGCCATTCCCGGCCCTACTACTCCATCTCTCATTTCCGGTGGGATGTTCGCTTTTTCTTCGCCCCCGATGCCGGCGAAAAACTGATTTATATAATGAACAACTTTATACTTACTCATTTTGTTTCCCCCCTTTCACGTTTTCTGTTATCAGTACTTGGAAAAATCATTCCTTATGGACGTCATTTCTTCGATTATTTCATCGACATCCAAAACCATCTCCATCATGCTTACCTGTTCTTCGTAAACGTCCGAATCGACAGCTTCCTTGAACTCAGGCTCAACTGCGTGATAAACTGCGAGTCCCAACTGGACTCCTGCTAAAGGACCTGCAAAGGTTGGATCTCCGTTTGTAACGGTTTCAGCAGACAAACCTGCTGATTCAGCTTCCGCTGCGCCGAATACCACAACAACATTTTCGGCGCCGTGTTTTTCGGCGAGATCTTTAACTCTGTTTTGATTTTCCAGGTCCATTGCTCCTGCGGCTGTTCAGACGAAGCATTCTGTAGCGGAGAATACAACTTCGGTTCCGGGAACAGTCTTTATGCATTCTTCGATTGCAGGTCCCGGTACGCCGTCTCTATCTCCGATGATTATGATTTTCTTGTTTTCAAAAGCGCTCATTAATCATCATCCTTTCATTCTTTATTTTTTAGTATGTTGTTGCCGAGTATTTGTTGAAGCCCAATTCGTTTGTGGCTCCCGTAATAACTTGAATTTCAGCTTCTATGCTTCCATCGGGCCTTAAACTTCCGTCAAACCCACCGGCAATTTTGTCTGCATAATCCAGCATTCCGATTACCTTGTCCATAGGAGGCAAAACGATAACCTCGTTTGCATTTCCACCTGTAACAACAGCGTCGGCTTTTGGATCAGCATCCGCCAATGATTGAGACGCACCGTCTCTTCCTGCATACTCGTCCGTAACTATTACTGTTTTTACGCCTTCGTTCTCGATTTTTTTGCAGTTCATTATCAAGTCGGTATCCGGATTTCCAAATCCTTCCTGAGAAATGATAACCGCATCCAAGCCGAGATACTTTGCGAATTTGGCAGACCAGTTCGAGGATCTTTCCTTGTCTGCGAGATAAACGTTCTCATTGGTTGCTATGACTCCGATGAAATTTATCTCCTTGCCATGTTTTTTGTAGAGCTCTTCTATTATCGGATTGTTCAAGTGATGATACGACGTGTTCTTGTCGCAGGCAGAAACGCAGTTTCCACTAAGTACCGCACCATCCATTATTTCCGTCGGATAAAGGACAGTCGGTATTATTTTCTTTGCATCCACCCCGTACACATATGTGTCATGAAGAAGTCCTTGCGTTTGCAGCATGTAGACGTATCCCACTTTAGGCAAATCCGGATACTCTGCAACTTGCTCCAGCAAAGGCTTTGTTTCGTAAGCGACTATTTCGTCAGGTTCGACATCAATTGCGGCCTTGCCCAGGTATGTTGCAACTTTCAGCCCGGCCATCCTTGCTGCTTTTTCGTATGTATGCTGTTCTATTCCTTCTTTCGGCTCTACAACAACGCATACATTGTTCAGTTTCGAGAACGGAGTCAATTCGGCGCCAGGTCCGGACATGTCAATTATGCCTTCCTGGAATCCTACGATTTTTCCGCAAGTTACAACAGCGGCTCCATTCAATGTGTGGGTTCTTCCCTCTCCAACGGTCGTGACCTTGTTGATCATCCCGGGGAATATTCCTCCAGGACCTTCAACCTTGACTCTCGGTTCTATTACATCCTTAACAGGTGTAATGCGAACACTTTCGCCGGGTCTTGCAAGCTCCACTACACATTTTACAATGTGATCGTCTTCCATTACCAAGTCGATGATTTCCTGCTTGTTGACATACAGGGTTCCATTTTCAACTTTAGTTTCTTCTGAAAATTGAACATCTGCAATCTTGATTTTTCCAAGTTCCAAACGCAAAACATTCACCCCCCTTTATTTTGGGCAATGCGAAGCATTGCCTTAAGGCAAAATTAGATGTGTTTCTCAATCATTGCTTCAATGTTTGCCGCTTTAGCTTCATCCTTAGTCACTTCTTCGATTTTAGCACCGTCCTTGTAGAGCAATATGGTCGGCAGTCCCATTACCCTTTGAGAAATTGCAAGCCTTCTGGCTTTTGTGATGTTCAATTTGCAAAACTTCACCTTTCCTTCGTATTTTTCCGCCAAGGCCTCCACTTCAGGCATTAAAGCTTTGCAAGGTTCGCATCCGTCGCTCCAAAAATCTACGATTACAAGCCCCTTTGAATTTAAAACTTCCTCTTCAAAATTGTCCTTTTCTAGAATAACCATTTTTTCATCCCTCCTTTAATTTTCAAATGTGTTTTCAATGTATTTTTCCGCTTGAACAGCGGCTATTGCTCCGTCGGCAACAGCTGTCACAACTTGCCTCAAAGATTTGTGCCTTATGTCTCCGGCAGCGAAAACTCCCGGAACAGCCGTCTTCATGTCGGGATCGGTAATTAAATATCCGCCCTTGTCGGTTTCAAGAAAATCCTTGAACAATTCACTTTTGGGAATATAGCCCACAAATGGGAAAATTCCAAAAGTACCGTCTTCTTCCGGTGCATCTATTTCCGTTATTTCACCTGTCTTTTTATTTTTTAAAACCAGTTTTTCTACGATTCCGTCGCCTTTTATTTCTTCAACGACACTATCCCATATGAATGCCATCTTCTCGTTGTTAAATGCTTTTTCACGTATGGACTTCGCTGCTCTCAGTTCATCTCTTCTGTGTACAACTGTGACCTTTCTTGCAAATTTCGTTAAGTACATCGCCTCTTCAACCGCCGTGTCGCCTCCACCTATAACATACACTTCCAGATCCGTGAAAAAGTCCGCATCGCATGTGGCGCAGTACGACACTCCTTTTCCAGTCAATTCCCTTTCGCCCGGAACACCCAGATATCTTGGGCTTGCACCTGTGGCGATTATGACGACTTTAGCCTTATAAACATCTTTTTCTCCCGTTACGACTTTGATTTTATCCTGCAATTCAACTTTCACTATTTCATCTTTCTTTCTTTCAGCCCCAAAGCTTTCAGCCTGTTCAACCATTCTGGCAACAAGGCTGGGTCCGGTCGCATCATCGATGGAACCCGGGTAGTTTGCAACTTCGTTTGTCGTTACAATTTGTCCTCCCGCTTTATCCTTCTCAAGAATCAAAGTCTTCATCTTTGCCCTTGCAGAATATAGCCCTGCAGCCAAGCCCGCCGGTCCTGCCCCTATGATTACTACATCGTATAAATTTTCCATATTCTCGTCTCCTCCTGGTCTGTTTATTGATTTCCTTCTATAGCACCCTTAATAAGCGAAAGGTCTATGACTCTAAAATCATCGAGTATCGACTCTGTCCACTTTGGTGTTATTTTGTTATTATTGAATTTTCTTACAGTCGCAAGGCTGTCTTCAATTATGACAAGGGAGTCATAATCCAAGGTTTGCTGTTTTTCACTGATTAGGATTGATTTGAATGGGGTTTCGTTTGGCTTTACGCTCCCCGACAATGGATGCGAAAGAAGTTTGTATCCTTCGTGGATTCTATCCCTCGCATAAAGAAGTATTTCCTGATAAGTTTTTTCAGGCATGAAATGTAAATCAATATTGTCTCCGAATGTTTCCGCTACCCTTTGATTGTTGGTAATCAGTATCATCATGTATTCCCTCCGGTTTTTCTTCCAGGATTTTGACAATAAAAAAAAGCAATAGGAATTATTAATAGCCCACTGCTTCTCTGTCATAAGACATGAGAGTTTCTCTTTATGTCTCCATAAAAATTGCCCCTTCGGTGCTCAAAATTCAAGCTTTTCAGAGACTTGTCCCCGTACGGTTCTTTTGCCTGAGAATTTTGTTTCAAACGGCAACGTTGAAACTTTTTCCTTCGGCGGTCCTTTCGAACTCTCTCCCGCAAAGTTCATCCAAATCGATTTATTAAATTGTGATAGTAATATTTTATGTCCCGCTTCAAACTATTTATTCTATCTATGACTATTATATACAAAGTCTGTTAAAAATTCAACAATATTTTCGTTTAAAATGATATTTTGTGAAGGATAAATAAAACATTCTACTCAAAACCCTTAAATCCGTTTTTTCTCATTCCCTCGTACAGTACGACAGCCACTGAATTCGAAAGATTCAAGGACCTGGCGCCCTTAACCGCTTTCATGGGAATTCTGTAGCGATTGCTTGAATAAATTTCATGAATCTTTTCCGGCAAGCCTGAAGTTTCCCGTCCGAACATAATAAAAGCATCCTGTTCAAACGGTATTTGGTCATAATTTTTATCGCCTTTAGTCGTTATAAGACAAATGTTCCTGTCTCCATACTTGTCAAGAAAGTCGTCAAGCGACTCGTGGATTTCTTTTGATAAAAGAGGCCAATAGTCCAAACCCGCTCTTTTTACCGTCTTGTCATCCAAATTGAAGCCGCAAGGCTTTATTATGTGCAGCTTGTTGCCTGTAACGGCGCATGTTCTTGCAATATTGCCCGTATTTTGTGGTATGTCCGGCTGGAATAAAACAATGTTCATTTATGATCCCTTCTTTTCCCTAAGCCCTTTTAAAGTAATGAAGTCTGCCTGCATCTATGACCGACCAGGCAATATTCGATGCATGGTCGCCCATTCTTTCAAGATTGCTTATGGCGTCAAGGAATATCACGCCTGCGCTTGTAACGCACATGCCTTGATTCAACCTGTCTATGTGGCTTCTCCTCAGATCTTTTTCCATACGGTCAATCTCGTCCTCTCTTTGGATTACTCTTTCCGCCAAATCCATTTCACCCGTCTTCATGGCTGTCATGGACTGCATGTATGATTTCATTACCCTGTCAGACATGAATTGCAGTTCTTCTTTTGCCTTATCGGAAAAAATCAATCGGCTCTCGATGCAGACTTCCGCCAGCTCGGCAATGTTTTCCGCATGGTCTCCGATTCTTTCTATATCATTTATCGTGTTGAAAAGTCCTGTGATTATTTCACGTTGTATGTTGGAAACTTCACGGTTTGACAATTTTACAAGATATGACGATATGCGCCTTTCCATCTCGTTTATTTTCTTCTCTATCCTGAAAGTATTATTGATGCTTTTTACATTTTGATTTATAAGTGAATCAATGGCATTTTCATAAGAGTACCTGGTGAGGTTGCTCATGTGAAGCACTTCCTTGATGACCTGAATCAGAGCAATTGACGGGGTTTCAAGAATACGGTCGTCGAGATATTTTATTCCTTCAATCTCTTTTTCTTCATCCTCGTGATATGGAATGATTTTCTGCGCTATGTTGACCAGCAAAGCCGAAAACGGCAACAGAAGAATCGTGTTTGTTATATTGAAAAATGTATGCGCATTTGCCAATTGCCTCGCTGAGTTTCCTGGTGAAATTTTCACTACCGCAGCTATTGTGGGCCCGGTGAAGAAAAATATGAAAACAGCAGTTCCAATAACATTGAACATCAAATGCACGAGAGCCGCTCTTTTGGCTGTTTTATTGGCTCCGACACTCGAAAGCATTGCTGTTACGCATGTGCCGATGTTTGTGCCAAGCAAAATCGGGAAAGCCGACTCAATGGGCAAAAGCCCTTCGCTTGCCAAGGCTATAAGAATACCCGTGGTGGCACTCGAGCTTTGCACGATTGCCGTTATTGCAAATCCGGTGAATATAGCCAAAACGATGCTCATTAGATTCTTGTCCCCAAAGCTCAAAAGCATGTTCCTGAATCCCTCAAATTCCCTTAGCGGCTTTACTGCATCCTTCATGAAATCCATACCTATGAAAAGTATTCCGAATCCGATAAGTATCTCTGCAATGTTTTTTATTTTTCTATTCTTTGAGAAAATCCATATTATCACGCCTATTCCAATGGCAAGCGGCGAAATGTAGGACAAATCAATGGAAACAATCTGAGCCGTCACGGTTGTACCTATATTTGCGCCCATGATTATTCCG
>PKTO01000101.1 GCA_002869095.1 Clostridiales bacterium | reverse complement strand
TCATGGCCATTTGCGCCCGTTCGGGAGAGGCTCCTCCCGATATCACGGACCAGCTTTGCGGCAGTGAAGCAATCATGCACTCCGTGTTTTGGATAGAGCCCAGCGGGCTTCCGTCGTCGTAAAAAGCCCTCATGTACCAGGATCCGTCCCATGCGTTTTTCTCTATCGATTCCGTTATGAAGCGTGCGGCTTCCCTGTACAGGGTCATCCTGGTCGAGTCGTTCATCATATCGCATATGGGAACGAAGTTTTTCAAAATCAGGTGCAGGAACCACCCAAGCCAAACGCTCTCGCCTCTTCCTTCCACTCCGACGGCGTTCATTCCGTCGTTCCAGTCGCCTCCTCCCATGAGAGGAAGGCCGTGGCTTCCGTACTTGAGCGCCCTGTCTATTGCCTTTATGCAGTGCTTGTAAAGGCTCTCGGCAATGATGGACTCCCTGGGGCTCATATACTTTTCGTTCTCTCCTTCCTCAAGCGGGTCTCCGCTTATGTATTGAATCTCTTCCAAAAGCAAATCCTTGTCCCCGGTTACGCGCACATATTCCGCTACGGCATAGGGCAGCCAAAGCAAGTCGTCCGAGAATCTGGTCCGTATCCCTTTGTCCGTTTCTCCCTTGTGCCACCAGTGGAGCACGTCCCCCTCCTCGAATTGGTGGGCGGCATGAAGGAGTATCTGTCTCCTGGCTAGCGAAGGATTTATCATCAGCATATTGACTGAGTCCTGAAGCTGGTCGCGGTATCCGTAGGCGCCGCCTGCCTGGTAAAAAGCCGTGCGTGCCTTTATGCGGCTTGAGACGGTCTGGTATACAAGCCAGTCGTTCATAAGTACGTCGAACTTGTTGTCGGGAGTCTTGACCTTAAGCCTTCCGGTCAAGGCATTCCAGTATTCGGCCGAACCTGTTTCAGTTTTCTTTACCTGGTCCAGGCTTTTGTATTTTTCTATCTGCTCGAAAATGCGGCGGGCTTTTGTTTCGGCGCCCATCATGAAAACGATTGTTTTTTCCTGGCCGGGTTCGAGAAGGGTTGACACATGAAGCGCTCCGCAAGGGTCGAAACCCGTTCCGCATGCATTTGAAAGCTCCCTTTTGCCAAGCAGCTTCATTTCGGCATCGCCCGAGAAATCATGGCGGTTGCCCGTGAAGGAGCTTATTGTTTCCGAAGACGCCATGTACATGATCTGGTCGGGATATTCATAGTTGTAGGGGTTTGTCACAAACAGGTATTGGCTCTTGGCCAGCCGGGTCTTTATATGCAGCTGAGTATTTTGCTCGTCCACTCCGATTACCGGACGCACATAGAAGAAAGTGGAAATCGAGCGGGTGAAATCGGATTGGTTCTTGAGGCGCAAACGGTAAAGCTTTACGGATTCCCTGGGAGGGACGAAGGTCTTGAGGCTTGAAGACACTTCGAAGCCGCATGTCACGAATTCGCTGCAGCCCTTTCCGTGGCGGATTTCGAAATCCATTCCCTTACCCAGCGGTTTCGGAGTTGCCGACCAAACCTTTCCGTATTCATCGTCCCGCAGATATATTATTTCGTGAGGGTCGTCATAGAGGCTGTCGTTCGTCCATGGAGTCAGCTTGTTCTGCCTGCTGTTCTCGTACCATGTGTAGCCTCCGCCGCTTTCCGAAACGGTGAATCCGAACTTGTCGTTTGCTATCACGTTTATCCATGGGGCAGGCGTGTTCTCTCCCGCCTTGAGGCGTATGACGTATTCATTGTATTTTTCGTTGAAGCCCCCGTAGCCGTTGAAATATTTAAGCTTGTTTCTGCGGAATGCGGCCCTTTGCCTTGAAAAGCTGTAATCGCGGTAAGCGAGCGGGGCTGGCAATTCCCGGACAGGCGCGTCGAGCGATATCTGTTCTTCCAGAGAGTCCAGTTCGCAGTCAATTACCATCCTCGAAGCGGCATAAAGCAGAGAAATCTCCTCTTTTGAAAGCTTTCCGCTGTTGAGTATGAATACTCCCATCGACTTGGGGTCGGAAGCGTAGCCGAACTTTCTGGAAGTCATATTCTTTATTTCGTCTTCCATGTCCTTGAAATACCCCGATTCCTCCAGGTTGAGTATCACAAGGTCGACGGAAAAGCCCTTCAGCCGCCAGTATTCCTTGGCTTTCAGAAGTTTCCAAAGCATGGTCATCCTCTCGCGGCACTTGATGCTTGCCAGAAGTATGGGGGAGTCCCCCGAAATCCCGAAAGGCCACAAGCCGTTTTGTCCCTTGCTGTTGCGCTTTATTATGCGTTCATATCGGTTTTTCTGCGGGCTGAGATGAAGAATCTGCGAACTCATGTCCTGGAACAGGAAGAGGTCTTCCTGCGAAAGGTCCAGATACTCGGCCTCTACTTGAGCCTGTATGGTTGCAAGCTCGGACAATTCGCGCACCATGTATGGGTTCTTGTATTTCTCGACAAGGCCGCGAAGTTCCTCCCTCTTTTGTGTCACTCCCATTGCGAAGGTCAAAACCGCCTTCTGGGTAGGGTCTATCCTGACGCTCTTCCTGAGGCTGACGATGGGGTCGAGCACTACACCCGATGAATTGTCCAGAACCTTCTCTAGCGCCGCCGGGTTTGAAAGCGTACGGCCCCTTCCAATGAACTTGAAGCGGTCTGTTTCATACTGGGTGTTTCCGAAGGGTTGACCCTCGCAGGACACCGAATGGAAAAGGTGAAGCGGATAATCGTTTTCCTCCCTGGGATTCCTTGTTGCCGTCAGGCTTTCGGTCTCATGTTCGAATGAGGTGTTTACAAAAAGATTGCTGAAAGCCCTGTGGGCCACGTCCGCCTCCTGGGTGTTGAGGGAAACCTCGGCGTAGCTGGTTGTCTCGATCACAACGGGCCTGCTCTTTTTGTTGACGATCGATATTCTCCTGACCTCTACATTGTCTTCCGGCGAAACCCATATTTCCATGTGTATGTTTATGCCCTTGCGCGATTGCACGAATTCAGCCTTCTCGAGGGAAAAACGCGCCTCGTAGTCTTCGGTTTCAGCGCAAACGGGCTCAAAACCTGCCGACCATGCGTCGTTGTCTTCAAGATTCTTGAAATAGAAGGCAAGTCCGTGGTAATTCCCATGCAAGTCTTCCCGCCAACGCGTCACCATCCTGTTTCTGTATTTGCTGTAGCCCCCTCCGTTGTTTGTGACTATGACCTGATACTCCTTGTTTGAGAGCGCATGGCAGCGGGGAAGGCTCATGACTCCCTGCTTGAAGACCCGCGTCATGAATGCTTCCCTTGGAGCGTATTCGGGGGTTGTTCTTTCCTTTTCCTTCAGCTCGTGGGTTATTATGACCCGGAAGGGAAGCTTCTCCTGCAGCATGCTCGCTCCCATCTTTACAACAGGCTCGGAATGGAAACGGTTCTGCATTACCGAATCGTTTATGAAATTGTTTATGGCCACTATGCTCATGCCCAGATGATGGGCCATGTAAGCCTGTACGATCTTCTTGGCGGTTTTGCCGCCTGTGCGCTCCTTCGTGTAGTCGGCCGATTCGTAAAAACCGTAAGGGCCCTGCAGCCCTTCCGCTTCAAGCATCTTCAAATTCGAAATAACAGCCTGGTGGTCGAAGGGAAGGCCGAAGAAGGAAGCGTAAGGCGAAACCACATAATCGTTTACAAGACCCCTTTTGAAGCCCAGGCCGGGCACTCCGAAAGCCTTGTACTGGTAGTTGAGGTCGATGTCAAAATAGTAATATGCGGATTCCGAAAGGCCCCATGGCCTGTTCTTGGCCTTGCCGTAGCGCTTCTGGTTTTCGATGACAGAGTGGTAGGTCTCGTCGAAAAGAGTGTTTTCATAGTTTTTCAAAATGAGGTTGGGCATGAAGTACTCGAACATTGTCCCCGACCAGGACGCCAAAACCCTGAAGCCTTCCGACAGGGTCAAGGTTCTTCCAAGCCGGTACCAATGCTTGAGGGGCACCTGCTTTTTGACTATGGCAAGAAAGCTGGTCTGCCTTGCCTCCGACGCCATAAGGTCGTAGTAGGAGTCCGTCAGGTAGTCGTTCTCCCAGTCGTATCCAATCGAAAAGAGGTGTACCTTCTCGTCGTAAAGGGCGGTGAAATCCGTTTGCTCGACGATATTGTCAGCCGAATGGCTCAGCTGGTCGAAGGTTCTGAGAACCTCGTCCAGATTGCAAAGTATCGCCTTGAGCTTGTTCTCGAGCTTTATCAGGGCGGACTTTTCGCTTGCGTCCCCGGCTTTGGTTTTTTTCTTTCTTATCTTGAAAATCATGTCGTTGTATTTGGAGCGGAGCTCGGAAAGGCTAAGGTCCATTCCCAGATGCCGAGTGTCCTCGATGATTTCGCTGTAGGCGGGATGGGTCGAATCCGCGATGTCCTCGGGATATATTATGATGGAGTAGTACTTGTCGTACTCGGACAAGAGCTCCTGCACGGTCGTCCTTATTTTCTTGGAACAGATGCTGGCGGTCTTTTCGTATTCGACTATCCTGTCGAGAAAAGCCTTCCATTCGTGGGCTTCCTTTCCCTTTATGCTTCCGAAATCCTCGAGTATTTCGCGTATGTTCTCGTCGATGCTGCCGCTTATCTCGCATGTTTCCTTGAGCCCCTGCACTATGTCGTCGTCAATGAGGGGCTTGTCGCGGTATTCTGCGAGGCTTTGCTTCAGAGTTATGAGGTAGCCTATGAAATTGCCGCTGTCGACGGTTGAAATGTATCTTGGCCGGAGGACCGAAAGGTCGTTTGTGTTGTACCAATTGTAGAGGTGGCCGTTCCATTTCTCCATCTTCGATACGGTTTCGAGAATGCGTTTGACAACGACAATCATCCTTGTTATGGAAAGATAGCCCATGTCCCTGGCCGAAACGGCGGCAAGAAGCATCAGCCCTATGTTTGTGGGCGAAGTCCTGTTGGCGGCGTCTCTCGGGGGGTAAATTTGGATGTTGTCGGGGGGAAGATAGTTGTGGCTCTTTTGTGCAAGGTCCTCGTAGAAGGCCCATATCCTCCTGGCCTCGAGGCGCAGATAGGCGGCATCCTCATCGGGCACAAGCTGTTTTTCAGGCTTTCTTGAGCCGAGCTTGAAGGCTATGAATGGAGAACAGAGCCATATGGCCGCAAAAATCCAGGGAAGGGCCGAGGTCCCCTTTCCGGCAAGGGCGACAAGCAAGAGAAAAAGCAGTACTTCCACAAACACGATCCACATCTTTCTGATGAAATGCGAAAGGGACGGCAGTTTTTCCTTTTCGGACAGGGAGGCCGTCACCCATTCCAGCATGTTGTTCTTGGAAATCAGCAGCCTGTAGAGGGATATGCATATGGCCTCGGCCGTCACATATGCCTCGTAGGGAAGGAAAACCGTCTGCAGGAGCAAATACTGGAGAGTGCCCCTCAATCCGAACTTGACCTTGCCGCTTCGCGAGTACAGCCTGTTGGGAGTCTGGTGCCGCTTGGAGAAGGCGGAATCCGCTATTTCGAGCAAAAGAGGCAGGAACATGGACAAAAATGCCACAGAAAGCCAGCGCCATGGAGAGCCCGGCAAAAATGTCATCGAGCCTATTATCAGCACAAGGAGGGATATGGTGTACAGGCTGCGCCTGAGGTTGTCCAGTATTTTCCACTTGGAAAGAGTCGACAAGGGATTCGCCGTCCTTTTCCCCTGCTTGTTTACAATGGTGGACTTGAGCCATGGCAGAAGTTGCCAGTCCCCCCTCACCCACCTGTGAAGGCGCATTATGTAGGAGAAATATCTGGTGGGGTGGTTGTCCACAAGCTCTATGTCTGTAGCGAATGCCGCCCTTATGTGGCTTCCTTCCAAGAGGTCGTGGCTGAGGACCCGGTTCTCCGGTATTGCGTCGGTAAGCACCTTGTTGAACAGGGGGAGGTCGTAAATGCCCTTGCCCATGAAGATTCCCTCGTTGAACATGTCCTGGTACAAGTCCGATATGTTTTCCGAATAGATGCTTATGCCGGTGTTCCTGGCATATATGTGGGTGAAGCGGGAAACGTTCGAGCTGCTGACGCTTATGCTCACGCTTGGCTGAATGAATCCGTAGCCTTCCTCCACACGCCCCTTTTCCGGGCTGAAGACCGCCTGGTTCAAGGGGTGGGAAATGGTTCCTATGAGTTTTCTGGCAGAGTCCATCGGAAGCTGGGTGTCCTCGTCGAGGGTTATTATGTATCGTATTTTCGACTTGAGGCTTGAAATGTCGGACGATATCACGACATGCGATGTATCGCCGCTTCCGGAAAGAAGATTCCCCAGCTCGGTCAGAGACCCCCTTTTCCGTTCCCAGCAGATCCATTTTTTCTGGCGCTCATTGAAAAGGCGCTTTCTTTGGAAATAGAAGAAAGTGTTCTTCTCGGGAGAGTATTTATTGTTGAGCCTTGCGGCTTGGCTCAAGGCGCTTTTTATTATGGCATTGTCCTCTTCGGTGAATTCGCTGTCCGCATCCTTGAATTCGCCCAGCAGAGCGAAGTAAAGGTTTTCGCTTTTGTTTCCAAGATAGTATGTTTCGATTTTTTCAAAAAGCTCCCCTATGCTTTCCTCGGCCGCAATTAGGGACGGAATGACCACCATGGTAGCGGATTCCTCGGGGATTCCCTTTTTCAGGCTCAGCTTGGGGAGAAATACTGGAGGCACAACCTTGAGGAAAATCCAGTTGAGAAACTTGATTATGATTTCGCTTATGGGTATGAAAAGCACAAATCCCGCAAATACCGCGTTTCTGCCTGATTGGAAAATATGCGATACGCCATATACGAAAATCCCGGTTGCGGCAAGCGTAAGCAGAAATATGGGCAGAAGGTATGACGTTGCCGAAAAGTCGTGGAAACGGCCCCGCCTTCTGGTAAAGCCCAAGAGGGAAATTAGCTCCAAGCGTCCCTTTTCAGTCAGGTAGTAGCCCACATGGGTCTCCCTAAAAGGTTTTCCCTCCTCCTTCGCTTTTTCAGACAAGTCGAGAAGCTTCATGGCGACCTTTGTCTCGTTTATTCCGTACCTTCTCGAGAAGGCTTCGATTTCATGCCGGTAGTGGTCGCGCGACTCGAAATCCATTTTCAGGTAAACTCCGGAGGGATCCTTCCTGAGTATGCCCTCAACTATGGAAACCGATTCGAATATGCTGTTCCAATCCAATTGGGAGATCTTGTTGAGAGAAGTTATGAGGTTTCCAATCTGGTTCTTGTGCGAGGACTGGGTGCGAAGCGCAAGCTCGACCGTTTTCTCTATGGTCGTGTCGTATTCCCTGAGCTTGCGCGTAAGATACCGCGATATGTATTCGTATTTCTCGTTCTCCCTCCGTGTCATCCGTATAAGATACTCCACATAGGAAGGTGACACCATGGGGGAGTTGCCGATGTCTTCCTTTATCTGGTCGAGCGCCGAAAAAGTGTCGTCGAAATCGAGGCGCCTGACTTTTTCGCGTTCCAGCTGATTTCGGTATATGTCTCCGGAAATTTCACGTATCCGTTCTATCACGGCCAAAACCAGCATGGTGTTGAAAATCCAAAGCTCGCTCATGGAAAAGATGCTGGCGCTCTGATAAGCCTTCAAGTAGTTGATTATTATGTCTTCGTTGAAATTGCCGTTTGTTATTTCGACCAGGTTAAGGGCTGCGGGATATATGCGGGGATAACCGGCGAAGATCGACTCGTCAAGAATTCCAAGGCTGATCTTCTGCCTCTTGTCCAGGGTCAGCTTCAATTGCTTTACCTGCTCGTCTATTTTGTAGAAATTGTCCAGAATCCAATTGCTTCCGGGGTACAGTTCCCGCTCGCCCGTAGCAAGGTCGGACAGGCCCGACGAAAATTCGACTATTTCCGAATGGTTTCTTTCCAGACGGGCAAGCAGCCGGCTCAATGAATATTTTTTGAATTTGAAATTGCTTTCAATTGCCGTTTTTTCCGCTCGCGAACGCATTTCCTCCATGTTTATCATAAAAACACTTCCCGACAAATATTTCCCAACCCCTTTTTTGTCTGTGTATAGAAGTATACCCCCGGCATTTGATAATACACCACTTAATTGATTTCCCATGTGCGCCCCGGGGCTGGATAAAAAGGCCTGCCGAGTGTATAATCAAAGACAGAGGGGTGGTATGCATGGTTTCATATCCTGAAAAGCTTTTGGGAGACTTGTCGGTAATAATCGGGTCGATTGCACTAGCGGTAATAATATGGGGCGTATTTTTCTGCATCGCCAGGTGGATTCACGGAGAAATCTTCATGCGGAACGCTGCCGACTCCTCAAACAGGCGCGAAGAGGCCCGGCTGGCCCTTGGTTCATACATACTTCTGGGGCTCGAAATTCTCATAGTGGCGGACATAATAGAAACCGTAATCAATCCGACCATAGAGGAAATAGCCATACTTGGAGCCATAGTAGTCATAAGGACGGTGATAAGCTTTTTCCTTGACAGGGAAATCAAGGGAAAGGATAAAATTTAGTCCCAACAGCAGGTTGACAAGGGCAATAAAAAATCATATCATAGTAATTGATTTTGCATGCACCTATAGCTCAGCAGGATAGAGCAACGGTTTCCTAAACCGTGTGCCGGAGGTTCGAGTCCTCTTAGGTGCGCCAAAGAAAAAGAGAAAGGCCTTTAGGGTCCTTTCTTTTTTTATGCCCCAAAAACGCAGAACTTTTCGTATACTACTATGAAAAGAAAAGTCTATCGATATAAGCAGCATACCGATAAGGGCAAATCCGCCGAAAGGCGGAGACGCAAAGCCACGGGCCTAAAATCGCAAGATCATGGCAGCCGGGCCGCCGAAAGTTGCATTTGAATTTTTGGCTCTGCTTCGGTACGAATGCAGAGCCTTTATCATGTGCTGCGACGACAAGGAGGGAAAAAAATGAAACAATTGCAAAACATCGTAAAGGATTTCATAATCATGGCAATCGTCATGACCATTTCCATTCACGCCGTTTCCCACGCGCAGGGCAATGCATACGGGTTGAACAAAAGCGAAAAACTCTCCAGAGGCAAACCGACTGTGGAAGCGGTGGCGGAAAAAGACAAGGCGCTTGAGGAAAAGGACGCCCTCGAAGCCCAAAAAGACAGCCTTGAGGCGGAAATCGAAGCTCTCGAAAGCGAGCTTGAAGCGGCGGAAGACGGAGAATCTTCCCTGGACAGTACAGAGGCCATAAGGACCAGGAAGCAGGAAATGGAAGAATTGAAGCTTGCAATGAAAGAAAAGATTGACGAGGCCAAGACGGCCGTCAGAGCTTCCTACACCGAAGAAGAACTGGCGGAAATTGAGGAGATGCGCGAATCCCTGGCGCTCAGATTCAAGAACGCCAGCTTCCTCCCGGTCGAAAGCATCATGGCAAGGGGAAGGAACATAAAGTTCGACACGCCGCCGGTAATAAAGGACGGAAGGACATTGATACCCGTAAGGGCGGTTTCCGAGGCGTTTGGAGCAAGCGTGGCGTGGGACCCGGCCCTGAGGACGGTCACAATCGTCAGGGGAGAAACTGAAATAGTTCTCGGGATAGACTCCCTTGAGGCCATGGTCAACGGGGAGCAAGAGCCTATTGACGTGCCTCCCGAGATAATGGGCGGAAGGACAGTGGTTCCTTTGAGATTCGTATTGGAGAAGATGGGATGGGAATGCAATTGGGACGGAGAAAACATTGAAATAATAGAAGAAGAAACCGATGCCGCAATAGAAGACGACCCTGCTGAAGAACCTGCAGATGGAACAGAGGATGGTTCGCAGGAAGATTCTGAAGATGCCGAAGAGGATGAAAACGCTGCAGATGCCCAAGCCGATGATGGAGAAGAAATTTAAAATCGGGACAGGCCGGGGCAAAGCGGAAAAAGCAAACAGAATAAGACTTGAGTGACCCTTCAATTGATTGAGGGGTCATTTTCATATATTGGGGAATCATTGATTACATAAGGCGCAGACTTGTGTTAGGATAGGATTAGATAAAAAAATCAGGAGGCTTAACATGTTTACAAAAGCTATTGCAAGAAAACCGGGCAGAAGCCTGATATGCGGAATAACATCGGCCGAGGGGCTGGGAAAGCCCGACTATGAAAAAGCGGTATCACAGCACGAGGCATACGTAAGGGCGCTTGAAAGCTGCGGAGTCGAGGTCGAGGTTCTCGAGCCGAGCGAGGAATTTCCGGACAGCTGCTTCGTGGAGGACGTGGCGGTGCTTTTTGCGGAAGCCGCAGTGATAACCAATCCGGGGGCGCCTGCGAGAAACGCCGAAAAAGAGCTTATAGTTGAAACAATCAGAAAGCATTACCAAACAATAGAGCGCATAGAGGAGCCGGGAACCCTCGAAGGCGGAGACATAATGCAGGACGGAAAGACATTCTACATAGGAGTTTCCGAAAGGACAAACCAGGAAGGCGCGATGCAGCTGAAGTCCATAGTCGAAAAATACGGATACCAGGCAAGGCTTGTTCCCGTATGCGAGGTTTTGCACCTCAAGACGGGAGTCACGCTTTTTCCCGACGGGTTTCTGCTCGCAGGGGCTTCATTCGGAAACGACGCGGCATTCGACGGCTCGGTCAGGCACTTCGTTCCGGAGGAAGAGGCCTATGCCGCAAACTGCCTGCTGGTCAACGGAAAAGCCATTGTGCCTTCGGGATTTCCAAAGACGCTTGAAGTGCTAAAAAACAGAGGATACGATATAATAGAGACGGACATGAGCGAATTCCGCAAAATAGACGGAGGACTCACCTGTCTGTCGCTCCGATTCTAAAAAGGGCGCAAGAGACAGACCCGCCGGCAAAAGACCAAGGAGGAGGGTGCATGATGGAAGAAAAAAAGATATCCGATTTTGAAAATGCAGGAACCATCCAGGGTTTCTACATGATAAAGTCGATTTCGGTAAGAAAGGCAAAGAACGGCAGCTTCTTCGGCGACTTGACCCTTTCCGACAGCACGGGTGAAATAAACGCCAAAATATGGGACGCGGAGGAGAATGCCGAAACGTTTTTCGGTTCGGGGACCATAGTCAAGGTCAGGGGAGACCTTTCCCAGTGGAAGGGAAGGCCCCAGCTGACCATAAAGAAAATAAGGAAAGCGGAGCCCCAAGACGGGCTCGACATAGAAAATTTCGTGCAGACCGCCCCGGAAAGCTTCGAAAGCATGTATGGGGAAGTGCTTTCATTCATAGACAAAATGTCCGATCCCGATCTCAAGAAACTCTCGGGATACCTCTTCGAGAATGTAAAGGACAAGCTTTCCTACTACCCCGCCGCAAAAAGCAACCATCACGCAATAAGATGCGGCCTGCTCTACCACACGCTGACCATGCTGAGGGTCGGTGAAAAACTGGCTTCGGTATACAGCAAAATAGACAGGGACCTGCTCTACGCGGGAATAATAGTGCACGACCTGGCAAAGACCGAGGAAATGGAATCGAATGAAATGGGCATAGTCTCGGAATACACCAGAGAGGGCAAGCTGCTCGGCCACATAATACAGGGCATAACCGACATAGAAAAGGCTGGAGAGACGCTCGGCATAGCCCATGAGACTGTCCT
>PKTO01000146.1 GCA_002869095.1 Clostridiales bacterium | reverse complement strand
TTATATTTTAGGGTCATTTGTGATAAGGTTCGTTCTTTAGAATCCTGAACGATCTATAAATCTGCTCGAGCAGTATCACTTTCATGCGCTGGTGGGGAAAGGTCATTTTGGAAAAGGATAGCTTGAAATCGGCCCTTTCCAAAACGTCTGCCGAGAGGCCAAGCGAGCCTCCTATTACAAATGCCAAATCGCTTTTGCCGGAAAGCGCAAGGCTGTCTATCTTTTTGGAAAGATCCTCCGAAGTCATTTGCCTTCCCTTTATGTCCAGCGCTATGACATATTGTCCGTCTTTGATTTTTTTCAATATGCCGCTGCCTTCTTCATCCTTTATTTTGGTATCTTCTTTTAGACTTAGGTTCTCTGGAGCCTTTCTGTCGGGTACCTCGGCAAAGGAAAGCTTGCAGTACTTTGAAAGCCTTTTCGCGTACTCCCCCGCAGCATCCCTCATGAATTTCTCTTTCATTTTTCCTACTGACACTATTGTTATGTTCATCTGTTTTACCTTTCAATTACTATGGGTCTTGTGTCTTGTATGTCTTGCCGCATTTTCAATATATTCTTTTTCTTTGTCTTGCGTTCTTGAATTTTTCTTTTGGGTTCTTTTATTAAATAGTGTACCATGAACGCCCTAAATGAAAAACCATCAATAATAAGAAAGAACCATGTCCCTCAAGTTATGGGACCGGTTCTTCTTCACGCTTTTTCCACTGCTGCAATTGTTTAAAGTTTTTATGCCTTGCTATAGACAAGTTTCCCGCCCATGAAGGTCATTTCAACTTCAATGTCTTGAATTTTGTCAGGTTCGATTTCCAATATGTCTTCCGACAAAACAACAAAATCCGCCAGTTTGCCGTCTTCAACGGATCCTTTCAACTCTTCTTCAAAGGACGCATAGGCCGATCCCATTGTGAATCCGTACAATGCCTGTTCGATTGTCAGTCTCTGCTCAGGGTTCCAGCCTCCCTCGGGGTAACCATCATAGTCTTTCCTTGTAACCCCGACATATATATTTTTCATTGGATTTACGGAATCAACGGGCCAATCGGACGATATGGAGACATGAACTCCGCTGTCAAACAATGTCCTATAGTTGTATGATACTTTTGCGCGCTCTTTTCCGACTCTGTCCTCCGCCATATGGATATCGTTGTTGAGGCAGATTGGCTCCGCATATGCCACAACGTTTTGTCTTTTGAATTCCTCGAGCAAGAATTCATCCGTAATCTGCAAATGGATTATTCCAAATCTGGGATCTTCTTTGAACTTATGATTTTGCGCTTTTTCAAATGCTTTGAAGCATTGTCGCATTGCTCCGTCTCCTATTGCATGGAATACAAGTTGCAGCCCTCCTTCATGGGCCGCGCACGCAAGTTCATCCAACTCGTCCTGACTGAACACGTAAATCCCGCTCGTTGACGGATCATCTGCGTAAGGCTCACTGAGATACGCCGTCCTGGCTCCAAGCGAACCGTCTGTCAACAGCTTCAAGGGGCCTATCTTGAAATATTCATCTCCCTGACCCGTCTTATAGCCTTCGTCAAGAAATTCCTTCAGCCTGCCCATATCTGGAAGCAGACACTGCTCATATATGCGGACAGGTAGAATTCCTTCTTCCACCAGTTCGCTGTATGCCTTGAGGACTTTTCTCCAATCCTTGCCGGGCATGGCTTCAAAGTCGTCTGTTTGAACCGAAGTGACCCCGTAGCCGGAAGCAACTTTTGCCGCATCCATTATCATTTCTTTGATTTCGTTGACTCCGGCATCAGGAATCATGTCATAAATCATGTATCTCGCCGTTTCGCTGAAAATTCCTGTTGGTTCTCCATTTTCATCCCTATAAAACTTCCCGCCTACAGGCTGGGGCGTATCCTTTGTGATTCCAGCTATCTCAATCGCTTTTGAATTTGTTGCGGCCGAATGAACGCACACCCTTATGAAGCAGATGGGATTGTCAGTCGAGATTTGATCAAGGTCATTCCTTGTCAAATTTCTTTTTTCCTCAAACAGCATCTGGTTCCAACCAAAGCCGAGTATCCACTCCCCCGGTTGAGGCTTTTTCATCGATATATATTTCTTGCTTCTCTCGATTACTTCCTTTATGGATTTGGCTCCATTAAGGTCTATCTTGTGCATGTTGTACCCGCTGTTCAACAGATGCATATGGGCCTCGTTGAAACCCGGCACAACTGTCTTTCCTTTCAGGTCAATCACTTCTGTGTTGTCATCTTTAAGCTCAAGCACATCTTTATTTGTTCCGACTTTCACGAATTTGCCGGCTTTAACCGCGAAAGCTTCTGCCTTCTTGTTATTCGTGTCCATGGTAACAACATTTCCATTTATAAGTATAAGGTCCATGCTTACAGTCCTTCCCTTTTTTATTAAGTCAAGTTTCAGCTTCGAATCACTCAACTGTTTTTTACGCTATTCCGCCTCCGTCTACAACAATGGCAGCTCCAGTTATCCAGCTAGACAAATCGCTTGCCAAAAACAATACTGTCTTGGCAATATCTTCCGGCGTCCCCAATCTTCCCAGAGGCCTTCCCTTTCCGCAATCCTCAAGATATTTTTTTTGGCTTTCCTCATCTACTACAAGCCCGGTCTGGCAACCTTCGTCCCGCAGCATCGCCGTGTCGGTGTCGCCGGGATTCACGCTGTTTACACGAATGTTTTGCGGTCCATGGTCAATGGCCATGGCGCGGGTCAGATTGACAATTCCGCCCTTGACTGCGCAATAGGCGGCCGCATCGTCGCCTCCCTTAAGACCCCAGCCGGATCCTGTATTGATTATGCTTCCTCCCCCGCCTTCAGCCATCACCGGTATCGCATGCTTTGAAAGCAGAAAGGTGCCTTTAAGCCCGACATCAAGCACAAAGTCCCACTCTTTTTCTTCCAATCCAACAACGGTTTTTCTGACTGTGACGCCGGCATTGTTGAATAATATGTCTATTTTCCCAAAATATTTTCTTATTTCCTCTACTGATTGTTTTACGTTTTCTTCATTGGTAACATCGCATTTATAAAATCTCGCGGTTCTTCCCTCTTCGTAGATTCTTTCCGCTTCCTTTTCTCCTTTTGGATTAACATCAAGCATTGCCACTTTTGCTCCATATGCAGATAGAAGCTGTGCCGCCGCCAAGCCAATTCCGCTTGCCGCGCCTGAAACCACAGCAACCTTTCCTTCGAGCGACAGCAAATCCTTTTTTTGCAACATTACAGATCCCCCTTTTCATTTCTTGCATATTGTTTTCTTCATACTAACCTTATGCAGTATTATTGTCCATAGAGATTCGCTTCAATAACAAAGAATTCTAAAAACTGCAATGCCTCATCCTTTTTCCGGATGAAGCATTGCAAAAAAACTTTGATGGCTTAAATTAAATTACTTATTTCTCGCTTTCTACCCTATACGTTTTCGTAGATGCTATGTCGCCTGTTTTCCATTGGAATTTCCCCAGGAATCCGAACAGGATTGCAATCATTGGGGTTATCCAGTTCAAAATAGCATATGGCGCGTATGCAACAGTCGAAACGCCAAGCGCTCCTGCAAAGAATACTGCGCATACATTCCATGGAACAAGCGGAGATGTCATCGTTGCCGAATCTTCAAGAGTTCTTGAAAGTGTTTGTGGAAGCATGTCCTTTTCCTTGTAGGCCGAAACATACATTCTTCCTGTAATGACAATTGACATGTACTGGCTTGCTGTGGCAAAGTTCAGGCCTACTCCTGTAAGAACTGTAGAGCAAACCAGGGAGCCTACGGTTTTTGTCAATGACTTGAATCTGTTCAACACAACCTCGAGAACACCCAGTTTTTCGAGTATGGCTCCATATGCCAATACAATCATTGTCAAGCTGACTGTCCACGACATGTTCTGCAATCCGCCGCGGCTGAGCAATTTGTCGATGTCGGCTATTCCTGTTGCTGATTTATATCCTCCATCCATGATTCCAGTGATAGTGGTGATTGTCTCTCCCTGAATCAGTATCGCAATAAGTGATGCCACCATCGCAGATATGAACAAACTCGGCAATGCGGGAACTTTTTTGATTGCAAATGCGATTACCAGTATCGGCGGTATGAGAGTGATCAAGTTCAAGTTGAATGATTGGTTTAAAACATCCAGCGTGTTGTTTATAGTTGATGCGTCCAAAGTCGATCCGGCATACTTCATTCCAAGGAAAGCATAAAAAGCTATGGAAATAAGATAGGCGGGTCCTGTAGTATAGAACATTGCCTTTATGTGGTCAAACAAATCGCCTTCGGCAACTCCCGGCGCCAGATTTGTCGTGTCTGAAAGGGGAGACATCTTGTCGCCAAAATAAGCTCCTGAAACAATCGCTCCGGCAGTCATGGCCGGATTTACTCCAAGTCCTGCTCCTACTGCCATTAGAGCCACTCCGACAGTACCTCCTGTCGACCACGAACTTCCAGTCGACAGAGACGTTATCGAGCAAACCAAAAGCGTAGTTACAAGGAATACGTTTGGAGAAATGACCTTAAGGCCCCAAAATATTATCATCGGCACGGTTCCGCTTGCAATCCATGAACCCATAACCATTCCTATTACATAAAGTATGAGAACTGTTCCAATTGCCAGTTTGCCTCCGTATACTATGGCCTCATAAATCGTGTCCCATGAATTTCCCTGGACAGATAATGTCAGTATTGCTACGCCCATCGATATTGCCATAGCCATATGAACTGGAATATTAAGCCATAATACAGAAATTCCCATCATAACAATTAAAAACCCTAAAATGAATATGCTTGCTCCAAAACTGGGGGTTGCTTTCTTGTTCATATTATCCTCCTTTGATTTGTATTATACTTCTTGACTTAGACAACTGCAATTGCTTGTTTTTCTAATGAAATAGGCCTCTCCTCCTCCAATTCTCCTTAACGCTAAAGTCCAATCTTGTTCATCACTTTTTCTCCAAATCCGGTTATGACTCCAACGTACCCTTCCAAGGCTTTATCCAAAGATGCGTCATTTGTGTCAACCAGAAAAGGCTTGCCCTTTAATTTTTGCAATTTGCTTCGCGTAGAAATTACGATTATGTTTGCTCTTCCTACTCTTTCCACAACTCTCGCACTTATCTGCTGATTCCCTCTTCCCAGCAAATAGCCTTGCCCTCCAATTGGCGTTATTATTATCTTGCAGCATCCGAATAGTGTATCAAGCAACTCCTGTTCGGCAACATCATTCTTGACCAATTTCTTGTTGTATATCAAGTCCACTCCGAGCAATGTATATGGAAGGTTCAAAAGCTGCATTATCGGTCGCGTTGTCGAACCGGGGCCGATTATATAGAATGTGTCCTTTTCCATGTTTTCTACTATGAAATGAGCAATATCCCATTGAGCCTGCTCATCAGATTTTATGCTTGACGCTTTTTTGACCTGTAAAAAATTTTTCTCGGCAGGAGTTTTCAAATATCCAAACAGCTTGGTTTTTACCGATCCCTTCCGAAAAGCCTCCTCGTCTATATCCATGACTTCGACCTCATTTGTCGAGGCAAAATCGGCAAGGAGAAATTTTTTTGCCAGATCACCCGCCTTGCGTGGATTTATTGCGTAGGCCGCGGAATGGATTTTTACTCCGGCGGGAATTCCAACTACAGTAAGTCTGTCCTTTACTGCAGAATATATGTCCCTCGCCGTCCCATCTCCGCCTGCAAACATCAAAAGGTCAACTTTTTCTTCTGCCATTTTTTCAGCCGCAATCATTGTGTCCGCGCTGGTAGTTTCTCCGCCAAATGCTCTTCCAACCGTCCTGACCGGAAAGCCGAGTTCTCTGGCGACGTCTTCTCCCATCGGGCCAGGGCCGGCAATCACCTGCAATTGTTCTTTCATTTCAATCAGCGCTTCGAGCGCAAGAGCGGTTCTCTCCGCGGATTTCGGGACGGCTCCCATGCTTTTCGCCTTCGAACTCACCCCGTCAGTCCCCTTAAGGCCCACGCTTCCTCCCATTCCTGCTATCGGATTGATGATCAAACCAATTTTTTTCAAATATACTCACCCTTTGCCTGGTTTCCTATACACTTGTTTTCTTCAGGTAGCTTCTCCATGTTATAGCCCACTCGGCCGGATTATCAAGGCTCTCTTCTTTCAGTTGATGACAAGTGCTTTGATGAGGAGCCGATTTGATTAGATCCGGATTCTCGTATGCTTCTTGGAAAATATGCTTCAGGGTTTCCACATATTCGTCAATGTCTTCTTTTGAGGGAGATTCCGTTGGCTCAAGCGTCATCGGTTCAGCGACATAATATGGATGGTGGCTTGCCCAATAATGCATTCCGAAATCCATCATCCTTCTCTGTACGTCTTCTGTCGTTATCCCTGTGTCGTTGAAAAGTTTTTCAATCGTATATCTGACCTGCTCAACGCGCTGCTTTCCTCTGATGTATTGTGCGTCGACAACATCCAGCTCCATCAGTTTTCTGAACATGTAGTTGTTGTTAAGAACTGCAACTTTTGCGACTTCGTAGAGTCCTTCAGCTCCCAGTGACATTATCCACGAATATGCCTTGAGCACGACCGGTGCAACTCCGTTGAACATTCTTACTTTCCCTATCGAATTGGCGCTGTCTACTATGTCATGATTTTGGAAGTACTTTTCCCCGTCAAAATCTATCAATGGTCCTGGCAAAAACTTCACCAGGTGGTCCAAGACTCCCAAAGCCCCGGTAGCCGGTCCCCCGCAACCATGCGGTGTTGAAAAAGTCTTATGCAAATTAAAGAAAGACATGTCGAATCCGGCCTCCTTTGCACGAGTAATTCCAAGCAAGCCATTTGCATTTGCCTGGTCGTAACAGGATAGAGCGCCGACTTCTTTCATTGTTTCAGTGAATTCCTGCACCCTGGTATTGTATACGCCCGTATCCTCCGGGTTCGCGATGAAGAAAGCCGCCGTTCTTTCAGATGCCGCCGCCTTGAAAGCTTCCAGATCAGGATATCCGTTCTCATCCGGATTGATGTATATGATCTTGTAGCCCATGACCGCCGGAGCAGCCGCATCCGAAGGATGGGAATAGATTGTTGTTATTATTTCATCCCTTGTATCGCCTTCGCCCCTTGACTCGTGATAAGCCCTTGCTATTGCAGCCATTGCCATGATTGCTTGGCTGCCTCCGCTGGGTTGGAAACTGAAACGGTCCATCCCTGAAATCTCTCTTAAAAAGAGATCAGTCTTATGCATGATTTCCAAAATTCCCTGAACCGTGCTTTCGTCCTGCAAGGGATGGATCTCTGTCATTTCCGGCAACCTTGCCAATCTTTCATTGATCTTGGGACTGTATTTGACCGTACAGGTTCCTTGTCCGATTTCCATATTCACATCGGCGCCCAATGTCATTTGAGAAAGTCGCGTATAGTGGCGCACTACTCTCGCCTGGGATATTTCCGGAAGATTTGGCGCTTCATCCCTTAACATGCCTTCAGGTATTTTGGAAATGCCATCGCCTACGGTTCTTGCTATTTCTTCGTCCGCCTTTGGCGCAACAACTCCTCTTTCCCCATTTTTATGCAGTTCAAATATTATTGGCTCATCCCATTTCGCTTGGTGGAAATTTTTGTTTACCTTAAAATCTCTGTTTATTCGTTCCAATTTTCCCATCCTTTCTGGATTGTCTCCAAGTTTATAGACATGCTTTCAATGCATCTGCTAATTTGTCAATGTCACTTTTTGTGTGAATCTCCGTTACGCAATAGAGAGCCGCCTGTCCCATCTGCGGAAAGTCCTTAGAGAGGTCTTTCCCCCCAAAAATTCCTTTTTCCATCAGTTTTCCGTTTATTTCTTCGACGGTTCTGCCTGTCTTGTTAAAGTCCACGACAAATTCCTTAAAGGATGTTGAATCGAAGGCTGAAGCCTTTACATCATCAATTTCGTCAATTTTAGCGATTGCGTATTGCACATTCTGCATGATTGTCTGACCAAGTTCAACCATCCCGACAGGTCCCATTAGAGCAAGATACACACCGGCTGTTATACCCCAAAGGGCTGTTTGCGTTCCAACGTATTCTTTGCCTTCATGCCTGTGATGGCCGAATGAAGTCCTGTCGTATGCAACATCCCCAAATCCATATTCTCCATTTTCAATTGTCGATGTAATCCCGAACAATCTCGACGGGAATTCCATAACAAACTTTTCTTCATCCCTTGTCGCCGTGAATCCAGCCTGCCCGCCGCCGTAATTCATGTGCATTCCGAGAGGCTGTAATTCACCGGCAACTATGTCAGCGCCATAATGGCTAGGGGGCTTGATAACTCCCAAAGAACTCGGGTCTACGCATACAACGCTCAAGGCTCCGGCCTCGTGCGCGATATCGGATATCTCTTGGCCGCCTTCTTCTATGAATCCCATGAATGAAGGGTTTTCAAAGAATACAGCCGCCGTATTTTCATTTGCCTTTCTTTTCAAGTCTTCCAAGTCCAATTGACCTGTTTTCTTGTCGTAATCCACCTCTATCAATTTCAGTGCCGATTTGCAGTAATTGTTCACAATCTTAAACTTGTCCCTGTCCATCAAAGCCGGCACAAGCACTTCGGTTCGGCCAGTTATTCGTCCCGCCATCCTAAGGGCTGTTGCAGCCGCTTGGGCTCCATCCATAGTCGGCACATTCACAACATCCATATCGACAAGCTCGGCTACCAGGCTTTGGTATTCAAACAACGCTTGAAATCTTCCCAAGTCATTGTAAGGCTCTCCCCCATATGCCGTAAGAAATTCCCCTCGCGAATTGATTTCATCGCAGATGGCCGGAACATGATGTTGCCAGCAGCCTCCTCCGAGGAAGTTTATATTGTCTTCGCAGGTTTTATTCTTCTTTATTATTTCTTTGACATGCCTTTCCAGCTCGTATTCAGAAACTATGGGTTTCGGGAGATCCATGTTCTTCTTGAGCTTTATTTCCTCGGGAATCTCCGAATGAAGTTCTTCAAGATCGGCAAGACCTATCTCTTTCAACATCTCGTTTTGTACATCCGGAACCGAATTTGGTATGTAGGGATGTGATTTAAAACCTTTTAATTTCATATTGCTCCTCCTGATTTTTTGCCCTTAGCTTTTCTTGTTTGTTATTGGTTGGCAATAATTATACGCATGTTTTATGCCAAAACATTATTTTATATGCTTTTAAGTCGTATTTATTGTTCAACGACTTCCACAGCCTGCTTATATACTTGAATGCCAGAAAAATATTTTTTGATTTGTCAGATTATTTAATTCAAAACAGACCGCTGTTTTCACAATTATTTGCCAATTATGACAAACGCATTGACAAATCGAGCCTTTTGTCATACGATATTTAAAATATATTTTAAGGAGTCGCAAATGATTACTCTGCATACAATCAAAGATCAGCTCTACCAGATTATCAACGGCGTCCCCAACTCAAGAGATATTGAATTTGCCATTTTCAGCAATAATTGCGATTTGATCGCGAGCACCGACAACTATCTGGAAAAAAAGGGGACATCCGTTCATAAGCCCTCTCTCGAATAAGTAATGTCCATTGGACATGTTTTAGTCAACAATCCAGGCTATATGCCTTCCTGCATCGGTTGCCGCTTTAAGGACAACTGTCCTGCAAAAATTGAGCTTTTGCAATGCATAAAAGCGGAAAACCAAGTCATTGGAGTTATTTCAATGACATCTTTCACAAGCAGGGGACATACGGTCATTTCCAAAAATCTCGATTTTCACCTCGCATTGCTTGATCAAATTGCAAATCTGATCTCTATTATGGCAACACACTTCGCGCGAAGAAATGAATTCATCTATCTTGACAATGCAATAAAACTTGTTATTCAAAACGAAGAAGCTTGCAAAATGATAGTCGATAAGGATGGTTTCATCAGCCACCAGAACAATTTGGCGATTAATCTTTTTTCACATTGCAATCTTTATTCAAATTCAATAAAACTAATATTTCCTGAAAACATCGTAAGTGAGATATTGAATGGATCGCACATATCAAGAGAATATGTCAATCTTGAACTTTTTTCAGGGATGTTGTCATCAACTCCAATAACCGAAAACAGCAAATTCATTGGTGCCGTAATAACAATCGAAAAACAGACAAAAAAGAGAACCTCCCTTATCGAACCCAAAATTGGAATAGACAACATATTGGGGAAAAGTCCTTCCATCAGCAAAATGAAGGAAATAGCAAGAAAAATCTCCGGCAGCAGCTCCACGGTATTGATCATGGGTGAAACCGGCACAGGAAAAGAAATGTTCGCCAAAGCAATCCATTATGGGAGCCCAAGAGCCAACGAACCTCTTGTCTCCATAAATTGCGCGAGCATTCCTGAAAATCTATTCGAAAGCGAACTTTTCGGATATGAGGAAGGCGCTTTCACCGGTGCAAAAAAGGGAGGCAAAATAGGCAGAATAGAACTCGCCCAAAACGGAACCCTGTTCCTCGATGAGATAGGCGAACTTCCCCTCTTTATGCAATCAAAACTGCTTAGAGTTCTTCAAGAAAACAAAATTGAAAAAGTCGGCGGAACAAGGTCTATACCTGTCGATATTCGATTCATTTTCGCGACAAACAAAAATCTTGAAACAATGGTGGAAAACAATACTTTTCGTGCGGACTTGTATTACAGATTAAACGTCATTCCTCTTAGGATTCCTCGTCTTGCCGGCAGACAAGAGGATATAGAAATTTTATCAATGGACTTTTTAAAAAAATACAACTTCAAGCTAAGCAAAAGAATAAGCGGTTTCACGGATGAATCCATCTTGCTTTTGAAACAATATGATTGGCCGGGAAATGTACGTGAACTTGAAAATGCTGTCGAATATGCTGTAAATATGGAAGAAACCGCTTATATACAAAAAATAAATCTTCCAGAGAAAATTTCAAATTCGAAACCCGAGACCAACAGTAATTCAATAAAAGAAACAGTCAAGCATACCGAATTCGAAACCATAAAGGCATCTTTGGACAAGCATGGATGGACCGTAGAGGGAAAGAAAGAGGCGGCAAAAGAACTTGGAATAGGGCTGAGGACCCTTTACCGTAAAATCAAGGCCTATGAGAACGGAGGCAATTGACCAAAAACAAAGAAGAGGCCTTTCCATTTTCGGTAAGGCCTCTTCTTTCAAGCGCTGTTTAAGTGGCATTAATGTGAATAAATCCAGAACGGCGGGAAAAGCCGACAAAATCCGGACATGCACCTTCCATCTGATCTGGTTAAACCCGAAAAAAATATAAACGGCAAGGCTACAAAGCACAGTGACCTAAACCAGAAAGCTGTCCATCCAGTTTTCTCCACGGACTGTTTCCCTCTCCGACAATCCCTCAAGGAATTCAATCGGGAAACCGCTGTAGGCGAGCGAAACGACAACTTGCCCTCTGCTCCGCCCAATGACCTTCGCGAGAATTCCCTTTTTCTCGAAGCTATCCGAAACCTCCTCGGCGCTTCCTTTTGTGCGAAATCCAAGAACCATGTTGAGTCCAGAATCGCTGCTTAATATCTCCACACGACCGGCGAAGTTATTCCTGATATATCTTTGCATCAGATAATTCTTCCGCTTATAGTTGCGTTTTATTCTACGAATGTGCTTTTCTATGAAACCCTCTTCAAGGAACTTTGCC
>PKTO01000090.1 GCA_002869095.1 Clostridiales bacterium | reverse complement strand
GAAAGAGGCAAAACTTCAAGCAATCCGGCAATCGGTTCTGCAAGCATTTCAATCCGCCGGTCTGAAAGGGCTCCGTCCCTGGCAAAACCCTCAAGCATGTCGATTACAAAAACAGCCGTGGCTTCATTGTTTAAGGACGAGGCTTCCAGCACCGGTTTTACAAGAAGGCTGTTTTCCATTATTTCAAGAGCCTTCAGCATCTCTCCATCTTCCATGTTTCCCCTAAGCATCTTAGGTTCACCTCCCTAACGCTTCGAAATGCACTATTTGATGCAGACATTTTCATAATATAAATACAACCGGACGGGAAATCCCCGCCCGGTTGCTGATGTTTTTTCTACTCGTCAAAAGCTTCGCTGACCTTCCACTCTTTCCAAACATTGCCCACAAGCTCCGGATTCGGTTTCAAGACTTTTTTGCCCGGTTTCCAGCCTGAAGGCGTAGCTTCCGTACCTTTTGAAGCCCTGACCAATTGGAAAGCCTGAACTTGTCGAATGGTCTCGCTTACGTTTCTTCCTACCGGTGGTGTAAGCACCTCGAAGCCCTGAACTATTCCGTCGGGATCGATAAGGAACCTGCCTCTTGTTTCCACACCGCCATCCTCGTCGTATATTCCATACAAGCTTCCTATTTTGCCTCCGGCGTCAGACAGCATCGGGAATGGTATGTCTTTTCCAACCATCTTGGACAATTCATTGTCATTCCACATTTTGTGTACAAATACGCTGTCCACACTAACGGATAGGACCTCTACTCCGAGCTTTTGGAACTCTTCAAATTTTTCGGCAACTGCCGAAACTTCGGTAGCTCAGACGAATGTAAAGTCTCCGGGGTAGAAACATAAGACAACCCATTTGCCCCTGTATTCGGATAAATCCACAGTAACGAATTTCCCTTGATAGTAAGCCGGCGCTGTAAAATCAGGTGCAGGTTTTCCAACTTTTATCATGCGCATCTCCTCCTCTTTCTTTTGTGTTTCAACGGCTGCAACTTCTTCTTTTGCTGCAGGCATCTTTAATTCGGGCCTCTGGCATCCCGCCTTGAATTCCTTGGGCATCTGTCCACCTCCTTTTCCGCGGCAACTTCGATTTTTCATCCTAAATAACCGCTATGTCATAAATACCCTTTTTTTGTAAAACGAAAACATTTATATGGTGTCCTTTGCTTGCTCAAGCAAAAATCACTTCGATTGACATGTCTGCCACAAATGAAATGGTACTGTAAATGGAGCAATGTTTCGCGGCCAATTTGGCGGCCTTTTCCATTCCGGGCTTGTCCTTTTCATCAGCGCCAAGTATTTTCAGTTTGACCCTCACCCACTTGAGAGTAGTCGGAACCGCCGTCCTTTTTTCCCATTCAATATGGAACTCGGCTTTGTCAAAATGCCCTTTTTTCTTTTCGACGACATCAAGGAATGTGGAATATAGGCAGCCTGCAAGGGCACCCATCAGCATGTCGTAAGGCGCAACCGTTCCCGGCTCAAGTCCAATTGCCAATTCACCTTCGGGAAAGACTAGCCTGCCTTCGAATTTATTTCCAAAATATACATCCGTTGTATTCATGATTTCTTTCATCCTCCTCTCGTTATCTTTTTTCGCCTTTTCCAAGTACGCCATCCACAAAATCAACCATCTTTTGGTAATTGCTTCCCTTCCAATACAACTTTCCGCAGGCTCGGCAAATGTAAAGCTCCTTGCACCAGGTCTTCACCCTCTGCGGCAATTCTCCAAACGCCTGGTCAAATTCCGTTTCATCGGTTATTTCTTCAATGCTTCCATTGCACTGCATGCACCTGCTGAAAGGCTTTGCCGCCGCCTTTATGTCCAGCCTTTCCAAAACTTCAGCCAATTGTTCTTGCGGTTTCCGGCTGTTTATGAGCATTCCCCGCACAACTTCGCAGCGCTTGAGCATCTGCCTGTCGCAAGTAAGTATTATGCGCCCTTCCGCATTCGATATTCGCAAAATCTCGTCGTCATCCCTGTCGTTGACATAATCCGCATCAAAGCCCATCAGCCTAAGATATTTGGCCAACTTGCCCAAATGGACATCGATCGCGAATGATGTTGCCCTGAGTGGAATTTCCCTGAGTTTGCTCAGCCCCTTGACATTGAACCTTTCGAACATCGGATACACGCCTATTCTGTCGCCGTCTTCCACAATGCGGTCAAGTCCTACAGATTCGCCGTTCACGAGTATGAGGTCAACCTCGACATGGGGAATCCCGAAGTTTTCAATCAAATCCTTTACGGACCTCCTCCCGCAATGGCGATATTTCATTTCACCATTGCAATCTCCGCCCTTCAGAAATCCGTTGAGCTCGGCGTAAAACCTGATTGAGCCTTCAATCGTGCCTTCATCTTTTCCTTCCTTCGATTCCATTTCGATTCCTCCATTAGCATATATACCAAAATGGCATGAATAAAAACATTATCGCCAAATTTAAATGAAACAAAAGTCTAAAAAGAACATAACAGGGTATCCATATTATTAACATCGATAGGAGGCCCGTCATGAAAAAGATACCGAATGCATTGACAATATTCCGTATAGCCCTTGCCCCGGTCTTCATATATGTATATTTTTCAAAATTCGAAAACCATCACCTGATAGCTTTGTCGGTTTTCCTCCTTGCCTCGCTTACGGATGTCCTTGACGGCTACTTGGCAAGAAAATACAATGTGATTTCCAAGCTTGGAATTGCATTGGACCCTTTGGCTGACAAGATTATGCTTCTTTCCGTGCTGGCTTCATTCTATTCGGACAATCTTATACCGGCGATAATATTCTTTTTGATGCTCTTTATCGAGTCGACACTGATAGCTTCGGGCGCATTGGTATATTTTAAGAAGGATTTATCAGTCATGCCGTCAAACCGCCTTGGAAAGGGCGCAACCTTCGCATTCACATTCGCGATCGTGCTTGTATTCCTTATGCCGGGATCTGCACTCAGCCTTGCAGCGGTCATTCTTGCAGCCATGATGAAGACCGCCGCTTTTATTGGCTAATTGAAAAATATGCCGAGTATACGCTGATCCGAAAATATTCACAAAAATCGCCACTTCAAGAGCTCCATTTAAAAAGCCCGATTGAATTGCCATATCCAATCGGGCATTCCATATATATTTAGCCGACTTTCCCTTCCACGAATTTCTTTATGTCTTCAAGATCCTCCATCACCATCTTTCTTGTAGACTTGACCATAATCCCTCCGAAAAGAAGATTCATGAGCCTCCCGGCAAAAGACACCGCCTCGCTCTCGAATTCCATCCTAAGCGTGCAACCGTCCTTTATTTCCTCTATCGACACAATCGTCCGATAAATAGCTCCGTGGCTTTCAGCACGCGTCTTATAGTACTTGTTCTTTTCGGCTTCTGTCACCCACATGATTTCGGTTGCCTCCTTGCCGAACATGGTTCTGGTCTCTCTCCATTTGAATCCGGCAAATGAATCTGCAGGTTTTTCCAAAACCTCGATGTCCTTGATCCCCGATATGAAGTCCTTCGAGCCCTCTATATCGGTTATCGACTCCCAGACAATTTCCTTGACAGCGGCTATGTCTATTTCAGCTTCCGCTTTCATAAGGTCACCTCCATTGTATGCCTCCACGATATTTCTCCAAACAAAAAGCTGATGGGAAAGCCAGAGTCAGCATTCCCATCAGTCGTCGCTACAATCTACTCTACTTCAACCACCTTTGCCTCAGGCGCGTTCTTCTTTATGGACTCGATTCCATTCATGCAACTTGCCTTCGTCTTGTAGCCTTCTCCGGTTGCAATCACCTGTCCGTTGGCTGCCTTTAGCCTGAACCTGTATTCGCCTCTTGCATCCTTGTATACCTCGAATTTTCCAGACATATATAATCCTCCTTTGTTTTTCAGATTAATACCACTCATACAATACTTCAAACATATCGAATGAAAATGTTAAAAAAAGGGTAATTCATGAAAAAGTCATTTGAAGGAGTGTGCTTAGAGATGAAGGAAATGCTGATAGGAAAATCGCAAACAAAAAAGGTTTTCATGCTCCCCGAAATGGGAAACCGACACGGAATAGTTACCGGCGCCACCGGAACAGGCAAGACAGTAACTCTTCAAGTTTTGGCGGAAGCCTTCAGCGACAGGGGCGTTCCCGTAATACTTCTCGATGTGAAGGGGGACCTCACCGGTCTAGCGGAGCCTGGCAAACCCCACCCCAAAATCGATGAACGGCTAAATTTCATTGGTATCGACGATTATGAATTCAAATTCTATCCTGTAGTTCCTTGGGACATCTTTGGAGAAAACGGAATACCAATAAGAACTACAGTCTCGGAAATGGGTCCCCTGATATTGGGTCGTCTTCTTGATTTAAACGATACCCAACAAGGCGTAATCGAAATACTGTTCAAGATGGCGGACGAAGAAAATCTTTTACTCCTGGACCTAAAAGACCTGAATGCCGTGCTTGGTCATGCATATGAAAACGACAAAACAATTAGCAAGGAATACGGTTTGGTCTCAAAACAAAGCATATCGGCAATCCAAAGAAAAGTTTCACGGCTTTCCATACAAGGAGGAGACCTCTTCTTCGGAGAACCGGCCCTGGATTTATTCGATTTATTGAAGACCGACTCTGACGGCAGGGGCAAAATTCAACTAATAAGCGGTCAGGGGCTTTTCGAAAATCCTATGGTCTATTCCGCAATGCTTCTTTGGATGATTTCAGAGTTCTATGAAAACATGCCCGAAGTGGGCGACCTTGAAAAGCCCCAGGCAGTCATCTTTATTGATGAGGCACACATTCTATTCGATGAGGCAGGAAATTATCTTCTACAGCGCATGGAACAAGTTGTAAAACTTATACGATCCAAAGGAATAGGACTCTACTTCATAACCCAAAACCCGAGGGACATCCCCGAGGACATAATGAGCCAGCTGGGAAACAGAATACAGCACGCCCTCAGGGCATATACCCCGAAAGAAAGGCGGGCGCTTAAAGCGGCCGCGGATTCATTCCGTGAAAACCCGAATATTGACGCTATGGAAGTAATACCCCAGCTCGGAGTGGGCGAAGCTCTCGTTTCATTCCTCGATGAAAAAGGAATTCCTGCGCCTGTTGACCGCGTTCTAATAAGACCACCGCAAAGCAAGATTGGCCAGGCCTCGAGCGACACCGTTTCTGCTCTCCTGTCAAAGAAAACAAATCTGGAAAAGTACAAAAGTCCCTATGACCGCGAATCGGCATACGAAATTCTTGAGTCTAGAATGCCTGTGGCTTCAGAGGAAAAGCAAGCAAAGAAAAAAGGCAGGAGGGAAAAGAACATCGGAATGGAGCTCTTCGAAGCCGCAGGAAAATCTGCCGTGCGCTCCCTCAGCAGCAAGGTCGGGCGCGACATAGCAAGAGGACTTTTGGGAACCTTCTTCAAGAAATAGCAAAAGTATACGAAATAATCGACCTGGAAAATGTAAAAAGGGGAGCCGTCGGCTTCCCTTTTCTGTCTTCCTATTCCATATTGGCAAAGTGGTTGAATACAGTCCTGCAAATCAAATTGTGACCCTTTTCGTTCGGGTGTACACCATCCTCAAGAAACAAAGCAGATGAAATCTGTCCTGTCCCATCTCTGAAGCAATCCCTTAAATCGATGTAGTCGGCTTCGTCCCCTTCAAGAAAAGATCTCAGCTCATCGCAATATTCGTCAATCCTTTTGCTGAAAACTAATCCGTCGCTAACGTACTCGAACCTTGTCAAGGTTGAACTCTTGCAGTCAAACGGAATCGGAATTCCTATCGTATATTGAATGCCCATGTATCTCAATTGCCTCATAATCGCCTTGATATTCGAAATAATATGGTTTGGCGAAAGCCCGAACTCTACATCATTTGTCCCGCCCATTATAAAAACGTGGGTGTACTCTTTCTTGTCCAATGCAAGCGGCAACCTGGCGAGCATACCCGCAGTCATGTCTCCGCTTATTCCGGCATTTGTAACATCCCAGCCTTCTCTTTCCTTCAAAAGAGTGACCCAGCAATGATTCGGCTCTATGTCGTAGCCCTCTGTCAGGCTGTCGCCAAGGCACAGCAATTTCAGTTGATTCATTTCCACAAGTCCTCCCCATTTTTTTTCATATGCGGCATTTTCTCTTCAAGCGAATCCCTTCGGTTCACCTTCATCATATAAATGTTTCAGAAGCCTGTCTGGCAACTACAACAGCTTATCCGCTTTTCCCGGCATGGCACTTGTCAGCTTCTGTTTATAAGAACAAGCCCAATCATGCAAAAAGCGATTCCCGCCATTTGCTTCATGCTTATGCTCTCCTTGTACAAGAAATACCCTATTGCAATCAGCGCAATCCCAAGCAATATGTTGGCAACCAGCGACCCCACGCTCATATTCCATCCCACTCGGTACATAAGGATATTGCCAAGCTCCAAACCGATTATCCCAAAGGCAAACAGAAAAGGCACCCAGTTTATGTACCTTATCTGTGCATGCACGTTGCTAAGGCCCGATTCCGGTTTAAGGATAAAAATTGCAAAAGACACGCATCCAGCTACCAAGTAGAGAAGCGACAGGAAAAAGAGAGAGTCCATCTCCTTTGGAACACTTTTTGCGCTTAGATGATAAGCCACATTAGACATGACGATAATAAATATTGGCAGATAGTACATTTTTGTTGTTCCTTTCTCTTTTGAAATACTTGCGATTTGCTTGGCCATTCCCATTATACAATTCGATTGGACAAATCGTCATATTCTAAAAGCTTAACTGCAATCTTCCTCCATGCAAGAAACCATACACAAATTTACAATTCCCTGTGCTTCTGAAACATTCTTGTTTCTGCGAGTTTTAATCCCTGTCAAGCTCTCCCTGCCCAGTCCGTAATGTTTCCCTTTTGCAATCCCGGGTATCATAATACGGCTAAGAACTTTTGTGATCAGCTATTCATATGATGCCCTTCATTTTCCGAACGAAGGGAAAGGAGAAAAATCATGAAAAGAAAACCAATCAGTTTGATAATTTTTGTTTTGGCAATCGTTTTGATTGCTGGGTGCAGCGGCCAAGAGCCGACTTCCCCAGAAGAAGAGGCTTCTATGGAGAAAACCGAAATGGAAGAAGCCTCTATGGAAGAAACTGAAATCACAGAGGGTTATGTGGATATTTCCCCAGAAGAAGCCAAAGCGCTTATGGATTCCACCGATGACTTGATTGTCATTGATGTGTCCCCAAAATATGCCGAAGGCCATTTGCCCATGGCAATCAACTATTACGTGGGCGACGGGAGCCTTGATGAGGCAATTCCGGCTTTGGACAAGGAAAAAACATATCTTGTCTACTGCCATGTCGACAGTGCATCCATACTTGGCGCACAAAAGCTTGTCGACGCAGGCTTCAAGAATGTTTACAGGCTTGAAGGCAACTACAAGGCCTGTGTCGATGCCGGATACCCTGTAGAAAAATAGAATATCCGCGGTCCGCTCCCTAAGCGGCAAGATTGGGGACGAAATGGCCATAGGAATTGTCGCTTGTTTGCCCTGGAAAAAATGTGCCTGCATATGTAAAATGCGAAATATTGTAAAATTTTAAGATACTTGGCCCTCTCGACTTTTCTTTGGTGGGTATTCTCGCTTCGATAAGCGGTATTTTGACTAAAAGAAAAATAAACATATTCGCCATATCGACATATGATACAGACTATATCCTTATTAAGGACAATGATATCAAAAGCGGAACTCAAAAATCCTATATTTTCGCCGCGACCCTGCACGGAAGACCTGTCATGCCCGTGTACTTCACAGGGTAAGTATTGGCAGCGAATCGGCTGTAGGGTCTACCGCCGAGAACCGCCCCCATGTTGCATAAATTTTCCACTATGAAAACCCCTCTGTCGGCGCAATACTGATCCTTGGACGTGTGTTCCTTGCCTCTTCGCACGCCCGCAAAATCGATTCCAATTATAGAAATCCCTTTCTCAACAAGAGCCTCTATCAATGAAACGGACAATTGGGGATGCTCTGAAAAGTATTTCTTTCCTCCATATCCAACTTTATCGACAAAACCTGTATGAAAAGCGACGAACATGCCATTTTCAACCATGTCCAAATCTATATCACTTGAGCAAATTTCCCTATCCATAACTTCTATCACGTCAAAAACAATCCCGTCTCTCTCAAAATAATCCAGCGGAAACTCTTTGTCCATAACATCGAAATGTGTTCCAATATGCCCTGCCAATGCCTTATTTGAATTCCCTTGGGCTTTTTCAACCATCTCCGGAGTAACTTTCAGCGTCAGATCTATGAACATCGCCATCCCCCAATCCTTTTCCATTCTGCTTCAATTTCTTCAATATTCCATTTTAAATCGGGACTTGCCTTATAAAAGCTCCAGTGCCATAAGAAGTCCCATAGTAATTATCAGTATGCCCGCCACCTTGTGCGATACATACACCTTATCCTTCCACATTATCCTCGAACGGGCGACCAAGAGCTGATATATGCGAAGCTCGCTTTTAAGCGTCGCGCAAATAAACAGAAAAAACCCTATGGCAACCATTAACGCTCCCCAAAACAAATGCATGTCGATTCTCCTTTCATTGTACAAACATCAATTCATTAAAAAAAAACTTCATCATACATTAAATGATAATCCGATTCTACATATAGGGTTTTGTCTCCTCCAGTAATTCCTGTAGATTAATTTGCCGCATCTTATTGTACATAGCCTGTTCTATGTCCAAGAGATGCCCGTCCAATATTGTATGGATATTTTTGCCTACCGGGCAATCGCAATTCGGATTGTCATGAAAGCCGAAAATTTTTTCATCCGCAGGCTCAACCGCATCAAAAATATCTTGAAGAGTTATGTCCCTAAGCGGCTTTATGATAGAAGCGCCGCCCACGCCCTTCTTTACCTCAACCAGACCGGCCTCCTTCAACTGCCCCAACAGCCTTCGAATGACCACCGGATTTGAATTCGTGCTGCCTGCTATGAACTTTGATGTCACTTTTCGCTCATCGGAAAAACACGCGATAACCAGCATTGTGTGTATGGCTATGGTGAAACGGGATGTTATTCTCATGACTTCACCTCCACTGCAATTGTAGCAAATACGCGTTGTAACGTCAATTGTTACAATAATTCGCCCGGCACTAAAAAATATCGTTGTAACTATTGACATTACAACTGAAGCGTGGTAAATTATCGTTGTAACAATAAATGTTACATCGATTCGGCCAATCGAAACAAAAAAATATTGAGAAGAAAACCTAATTTATAATTTAAAACCGTTGCGGATGTACCGCAAACTACAATGATAAAAAAGGAGAACAAAAATGGATTTGATTAAAGCGCTAAACACAAGATACTCTACAAAGGAATTCGACCCCATAAAAAAAATATCGGGAGAAGATTTGGAAAAAATCGAAACCCTGCTTCAATTGTCGCCTTCATCCACCAATGTTCAGCCATGGCATTTTGTGTTGGCAAGCACTGAAGAAGGCAAGAAAAGAATTTCAAAAGCCACTCAGGGGTTCTTCAGCTTTAATGAGCAAAAGGTTCTAAATTCCTCTGCTGTTGTGGTTTTCGCAGCAAAAACGGAGATCACCGATGAATACTTGAGACACGTATTGGAAAAGGAAGACCTTGATGGAAGGTTTGCAGAGCCTCAAATGAAGAACGACAACCATATGGGCCGAAAAACATTTGTCGACCTGCACAAGTATGACTACAAGGACTCTCAGCACTGGGCGCAGAAGCAGCTATATCTTAATCTCGGCAACTTTTTGCTCGGGTTGGCTCATCTTGGAATAGACGCACTTCCCATGGAAGGCCTCGACATGAAGGTGTTGGACGAGGAGTTCGGGCTTCGTGAAAAAGGCTTTTCCTCGGCAATAGTTGTTGCCTTGGGTCATCATGCTGATACAGACTTCAATACCTCATTGCCGAAATCCAGGCTTGCAAAGGAAGAAATTATCGAAAGAATTTAACTCTAGCTGACCGCAAACAAGTATATTTAAGTTAAACATCACTAAGCAGAATAAAAAAATCTCCGACTGAATGAATCAGCCGGAGATTTTACTTGTATATTAAAACCCAATTGCCGAATTTTTTATTCCAATTATAAAGAAGCTGCACATTTGCTCTTCTTACAAAAACGTTTCAGGATCCTTGTCTGGCATTTTCGACAGCTTAATGGAGAATTTTTCTATCATGGGGTCGGTCAATTCTCTGGCATTTTCGGGACATGCCTTTACGCATGCGCAGCACTTGATGCATTTGTCCCCGTCGCAAAGCAATTTCTCGTCGATTGCGCCAGCCGGGCATGCCTCTATGCATTTTCCGCACCCTATGCATCTTTCCGTCGCCACCGATTGCATAAAGGGCATTTTAGGTGCAGGCTTATTTGGAATTTCGCCAGGCAAAGCAAGCGCTTTCAAACCCAGCTTCCATTCATCGCCTCCTGCAATTTTGCCAATGACATTCTTTCCGAAAGCCCTTGCCAATGCAATATCGTCTTCATTGGGCCTGCCAATGGCTATGGGCCATTTGTTGTTTGCGTACGAGTGTTCTCCTATGAATCCCGCACCGGCAACCGCAATCAACCCCGATTTTTCCGCAATGTCCGCGAGCTCAATAAGGGCATCTCCAAACTTGTTGTTTCCGTAAACAGCTACGCAGACCGCAGGCTGTCCTTTTCCCTTTATCCTGCTCAGCCTTTCTGCTGCCGCAGATGGAATCCTGCTGCTGTAGACAGGTCCTCCCAGAATGACAATATCTCCCTCGGCAGCCTCGAAACCGCCGCAATCTCCACATGTCATATCGACTTCAACGACTTCTCCAATCCCCGTTCCTTCCGCGATTGCCCTTACCACCTTCTGCGTTGTATGTGTCGGCGAGAAATACGCCATTACGACTCTTTTCATCCGCTTATCCCCCTATTTCAATTGCATAGTCTATTTTACGCTTATTACATACGAAATGTTTTCATTCAAATTCGGAATTTCAGGTTCTTCCTCGAAAAATTCCGCCCGGCCTCTGCAAATTTCGTAATGGCTTAGAGCTATACCCATGTCAACCATTTGAATGTCGTAGCCAAGCCTTCCCTTGCCGTAATTCGGAGTCCTTTCTATATAGAAATGGGCCTCGCCTTCCTCTGTTGCCAAAACCCTCCATGGTTGCTTGTTTGAAGCGCTTGGCGCCAGCCTCACGCATTCCAGGTCTTTCCTCATACTGCCTTGGGGCAGGCTGTTTTCAAAGTCCCTGTAAAAAAACAGTTGGTCGAAATCAAACCTTTCGTCGGACTTGGCGAACTTCCTGAAAGTCCTGTCGATAATAGTCTTCCTTTTTGATGAATATCCGACAGGAGATACTATGGGTATAAATTCACCTTTCCCGACAGGGACCTTTACATCGCCGCTTTTGAATGTGCCTCCCAGCCAACAAGTGCTCAAACCTATGGACTCGAGATACAGAACCAGCTTTTCAAAAACATAACCCAAATCAAGCATTGCATCCCGGCTGTCTGTACAAACAGCAATCAAAAAAGCTGAAGCATTCTTTACCACTCCATATGTTCCTATCCTTCCCGAGCCATTTTCGAAATTTTTCACCAGATGTATCTTGATTTTGCTGCCCATTATGCCCGTCAGATTTTCAT